>CALKVR010001071.1 GCA_938004815.1 uncultured Polyangiaceae bacterium
AGCCTCACCTGGCGTCGGCCGGCCTCGCGCACCTCCGCCTCGACGGCTCGACGCGCGACCGCGGCGCCGTCGTCGACGCGTTCCAGCGTGAGGGCGGCCCGCCGGTGCTTCTCTTGTCGCTCAAGGCGGGCGGCACCGGCCTCAACCTGACCGCGGCCGACCACGTCTTTCTCCTCGACCCGTGGTGGAACCCCGCCGCCGAAGACCAGGCCGCCGACCGCGCGCACCGCATCGGTCAAGACAAGCCCGTCATGGTCTACCGCCTGGTCGCCAAAGACACGGTCGAGGAGCGCATCCTCGCGCTCCAGGAGAAAAAGCGCGCCCTCGCCGATGCGGCGATCGGCGAGGGCGGCGGCGCCGCGGGCGGGATCACCCGCGACGACCTCTTGGCGCTCTTGAGCTGACGCCTACGGACAGATGGCGCTGGCGACGATGATGTCGTCGAGGTTCCACGACCCGACGGAGAAGACGCCGCCGGACGTGATGTTGTAGCCGAACCTGATTCGCATGTTGGCGTTCTTGTAGGGCGTCAGATCGAACTGCGTCGGATACTGCGCCGAGCTCGTGGGCTGTGCCGGGGCGCCCCCCGGGACGCCGTGGTTCTGCCACGTCGACTCGTAGACGCCGCAACAGCCGCCGGTCGTGCCGAACGGCAGATCGACCCAGGCCGAGCCGTTCCACACCTGCACCTTGTTCTGCATGTAAGGCGTGTAGTCGCTGTTGAGCTGGCGCCAGAACGACAGGAACACCGAGCCGGGGGCGACCGCCGTGTTGAACGCGGGGCTCTCGATCCAATAGAAATCGTGGAGAGTGGTCGGCGCGTCGCCGCCGATGATGACGCCCGCGATGCCGTTGTCGGCGGTGGCGGTATGGTCGAGCGCAGGGTCCTCGCTGTTCCAACCGACGGCCGGGCCGATCTGCCACGTGGTGCCGAGCGTCCAGCCCGCGCTGTTGTCGCTGAAGTCTTCTTGGAAGTAGGTCGTGGGCCCGCCGACGCAGACGACCGAGCCGTTCTGGCAAGCGGTCGTTCCGACGCCGCCGCAACCGCAGGCCACCCCGCCGCCGGGGTTGCCGTCGTCGGGCGTGCCGTCGCAGTCGTCGTCGATACCGTTGCAGACCTCGGGCGCGCCGGTCGCGTTCGGCGTGCATTCGAGGTTGCCCCCGACGCAGTTCAGCGTGCCGGGCTGGCAGACGCCCGGCTGGCCCGTGTCGCAGGCGCCGCCGCCCTCGGGGTTGTTGTCGTCGGGCGCGCCGTCGCAGTCGTTGTCGAGGCCATCGCAGACCTCGTTCGACGCGGGCACGTCGGGGAAGCAATCGATCGTGTATTGGCCACCCGAGAGCTGGCATGAAATGGTGCCGGGCGCGCAGACGCCGAACTGGCCGGTGTTGCACGTCCCGCCCGTCCCGGGGACGTTGTCGTCGTCGGTGCCATTGCAGTCGTTGTCGAGGCCGTCGCAGACCTCGTTCAGGGGCACGTTGTCGGCGACGCAGGTGAGCGCGGCCATGCTGCACGCGGTGGTGCCGGGGGCGCATTCGCCGGGCATGCCGGTGTCGCACACCGCGCCGAGGGCCGGGTCGGCCTCGTCGATCACGGCATTGCAGTTGTTGTCGATGCCGTCGCACACCTCGAGCGCGGGCATCCCGGGGACGCAGGTTTGCGTCTTGCCGTTCACGCAGTTCTCGACCATCGCTGCGCACGCGCCGACGCCGCAGGCGGTCATGCCCAGGTCGTCGACGCTGCCGTTGCAGTCGTTGTCCACGAGGTCGCACGCCTCGGCGTCGGGCAACACCTCGCCGTCGCAAGGGCCCCACTGCCCGCCCTCGCACGTCTGCGTGCCGCCCTGACAGGGCCCCTCGCCTTCGGTGCCCGAGGCGCCCGAGTAGCAGGCCTGCGATGCGCCGTCGTTGCAGTCGCAGCCGCCGGCGATCTCGTCGATCTGTTGGTCGCAGTCGTTGTCCTTGCCGTCGCAGATCTCGGTGCCCGGCGTGCAGGCGACGCCGCTGCTCGAGCTCGTGTCGGCGCTGCTGCTCGACGCGTCGCTGCCGCCACCGCCGCCGACGCCGGCGTCGTCACCGCACGCAGCGCCCAAAAGGGCGACCGCCCCGAGCGCGCTCCAGCCGCAGACGCTCCGCACCCCGATCGAACGAGCCATGAAGCACCTCCGCCGTCCCAGTTGAAAAGCAACACGCGATAGAAGCCGACGATTCAGGCTATCACGGCCCGCGCAGGCGTCCTATCGAGTGAGCGTCATGCCGACGGAGGATCCCCAGGGCCCCGATTCGGGCGACGCGACGCCCCTCTCGACCCGGATGTCGCCGGGCCGCGCCTACCAGGTCGTGGTGGTCGGCTCGGGCTACGGCGGCGCCATCGTGGCGGCCCGCCTGGCCGAGCGGCACCTGGGCGTGGCCCTGTTCGAGAGGGGGCGCGAGTGGGCCCCCGACGCCCTGCCGGTGACGCTGGCCGACGCGGCCGCGCAGGTGAAGCGGCGCGACAACCCGCTCGGGCTCTTCGACCTCAGGCAGGGCGACGACCTCGACGTGCTCTCCGGCTCGGGCCTCGGGGGCACGTCGCTCATCAACGGCAACGTCGCGGTGCGCGCGCCCGCCGGGGTCTTCGACGACCCGCGCTGGCCCGCGCCCCTTCGCGGGGCGGCAGGGCACGCCGCCCTCGGCGCCTACTACGATCGCGCCGAGGCAGCGCTCGGTGCCGAGCAGACCCCCGACGCGCTCGCGCTGTCGAAGGTGCGCGCGCGGAGCGGCTACGCCGGGCAGGCCGGGCTCGAGCTTCGCATCCCCAAGCTGACGATTCACTTCGGCGACCCCGCCGCTGCTCCGGTGGCGCAAGCCCTGCGTCATGTGTGGAGACTGCATCGTGGGCTGTCGCGTGGGGGCCAAGAACACCCTCGCGCAGAACTACCTCCGCGTCGCCAAGCGGCACCACGCCGAGATCGTCACCCAGACCGAGGTGCGGTTCGTGCTGCCGCACCCCGCGGGCGGCTGGGAGATACACGCGCGCGCCCACCCGCTCGGCGGGGGCCCGCCCACCGATCACGTCGTGCGGGCCGCGGCGGTGGTGATCGCCGCGGGCGCGCTCGGCTCGACCGCGATCCTCCTCCGGTCGCGGGTCCGCGGGCTCCGGCTCGGCCGGCGGGTCGGCCACCATTTCGGAGGCAACGCCGATCGCGCCGGCTACGGCTACAACAACGACACGTTCATCGGCGCGATCGGGCGCCGCGACGCGGTACGACACCCGCGCCCGGTCGGGCCCACGATCGCGAGCATGACGCTGCACACCGACCAGCGTGGCCGCCAGTTCCTGATCCAGGAGGGGGCGGTCCCGAGCCCGCTCGTCCTGCCCACGCGCGTGCTGCTCGCGGCGGCGGCCGCGACCCGGGGTGAGGACACCGACGCCGGCGCCGCCGACGCGGCGCGCGAGGCGCTGCGGATCGCGCGCGACGCGTTCGCCCTCGGCGACGAGGGCGCCCTCGCCCACACGATGCTCATGCTCGCGATGGGCGATGATGACGCTGACGGTCGCGTCATTCTCGACTCGCGTGAGGCGCCGCGCGTCGTGTGGGGTGGCCTGGCTGACAAGCCGATCTTTCGCGCGATGGACGCCGAGATGCGCGCGCAGGTCGCGGCCCTCGGCGGCACGTGGGTCTCGAACCCGAACCCGCTGCGGGGCTTCGGCGGCCCCCCGATGACGGTGCACCCGCTCGGCGGCGTGCCGATGGGCGACGACGTCGACGCGGGGGTGGTCGACCACCTCGGGCGCGTCTTCGACCCCGACGGTGGGGTGCTTTCGGGGCTCTACGTCGTGGACGGTTCGGCCGTGCCCACGAGCCTGCGAGTGAACCCGATGCTCACGATCGCCGCGCTCGCCGAGCGCGTGGCCGAGGCGGTCGATCCGGCGTCGGTGGGGCCGGCGCCGGGGCCGGCCGCGGCGCGCGCGGTGCCGCCGGCGCCCGTGGGCTTGAGCTTCACCGAGACGATGACCGGGTGGTTCGACGCCCAGACCACCCACCTCGGCGACACCCGAGCGTTTCTCGAACGCGACCGCGAGGTGAGGCTCGCGCGGCGCTCGTCGGGCCGCGTGCCGGCGCCGGTCTCGTTCCGGCTGACGATCACCGTCGACGACCTCGACACGTTCCTCGCCGATCGCGCGCACCTGGCGTCGGCCGAGGGGCACGTCGACGGGCCATGGGGGCAGAAACGCCTCGTCGAGCAGGCGAGCTTCAACCTGCTCGTCGACGCCGCCGAGCCCGACACCAAAAAGACGCACTACGTGCTCTGCTTTCGCGACGAGGACGGCGTGCCGCTGCGCCTCGAGGGCGAGAAGCGCGTCCACGACGACGATGGTCACGACTCGTTCGCCGACGCGACGACCCTGTTCGTCACCGTGCGCGAGGGGTTCGCTCCGGGCGGCGCGGTCAAAGGGCAAGGCGTGATGCACATCGAGGGGCCCGACCTGCTGCGGCAGCTGACGACGTTTCGCGCCCACCGCGCGCCCACGTTCGAGGCGAGCGTGACGGCGCTGAGCCGGTTCGGCGCCTTTTTCTTCGGCAACCTCTGGGAGCCGTTCGTGAGGCCGCGGCTCTTCGGGCCCGAGGCCGAAGAGGACTGAGAGCCTTTACGCGAGGGGCCGCCGCGGCCAGAGTGCGCTCATGCCCCGCCTCACGGACCTGATCGGCCAGACGCCGATGGTCGAGCTCGCGCGCATCGGCGC
>CALKVR010001072.1 GCA_938004815.1 uncultured Polyangiaceae bacterium
GCACCACGATCCCGGCCGACCCCACCGCCGCCTGCGGCGCGCCGTGCGACCTCGGCAATGCCCTCGGGGTCGGGGAGTACTGCACGACCGACGGCGGCCAATGCGACGACAACCCGAGCGCGACCACGTGCAGCGCGCTCCTCAATGGCGACCTCATCGTGACGAGCTATGTCTGCACGCTCGTCTGTGACGAGACGACGGAGTGCGGCGAGGGCGCGTCGTGCCGCTGTCCGCTGTTCAAGACGGGCGGGCAGATCTGTGGGTGCATCCAAGATTCGTGCGTGATGCCGCCTGGCTCCGAAGGTGAGCTGGGGATGGGCGGAGGCGCCAATTGAAGACGGCGATCGTCACCGGGAGCAACACCGGCATCGGGCGCGCGACCGCGACCGAGCTCGCGCGGCGCGGGATGCGCGTCATCCTGGCTTGCCGCGACCTCGATCGGGCGGCCGCGGTCGCCGACGGCATCCGCCGAGACACCAGGAGCCCAGAGGTCGAAGCCATGCACCTCGACCTCGCCTCCCTCGCGTCGGTCGCGCGCTTCGCCGACCGGTTTCTGTCGCTCGATCTGCCGCTCGATGTCCTCGTCAACAACGCCGGGGTCGCGGGCCAGCGCGGGGTCACGCGCGACGGGTTCGAGATCCACTTCGGCGTGAACCACCTGGGCCATTTCAAGCTCACGGCGCTGCTCGTCCCTGCCCTCGAGCGGGCCGCGCCGGCGCGCGTCGTCAACGTAGCCAGCAAGGCGCACTACGACGCCCGGTCGCTCGAGCTCGACGACGTCATGGGCACGACGCGTACGTTCACGGGGCTCCGCGAGTACGAGCGTTCGAAGCTGGCCAACGTCCTCTTCACTCGGTCGCTCGCCAAGCGGCTCGACCCCCGCCGCGTCGCCGTCCACGCGCTCCACCCCGGCGTGGTGGCGTCGGACGCGTGGCGGCGCATCCCCTGGCCCGTCCGCTGGTGGATGACGCGCGACATGCTGTCGAACGAGGACGGCGCGAAGACATCGATCTACTGCGCGACGGCGGAGGCCCTCGCGGGGGAGAGCGGCCTCTACTACGACGCGTGCTCGGTCAAGGCGCCGAGCGCGCTCGCGCAGGACGACGCGCTGGCCGAGCGACTCTTCACTTTCAGCGAGGAGCGCACGTGTTGATCGCGCCCGGCGAGAGCCCCGACGACATCGCGCGCCCTCGCACGCTCGCGCGACTGGTTCACGAGGTCCGGCGCGCCGAGCACATGGGCGTCCCCATCGTGCCGGTGGGAGCGCGCTACGCGCTCGCCCGACCGCACGCATCGCGGGGGCTCCAGCTCCGGACGGACGGTCTGCGGCGCCGGCTCGGCGATCGCGCGCGTGAGCGCCGCGACGAGTGGGTCGAGCGCGATCTCTTTCGGTGCGAGGCGGGCGCGACCGTCGAGGCGATCAACGAGCGCCTCGCGGCTCGCGGCCTCGCGCTCCCGACGATGGGCGCTTTCGCGCGACAGACGATCGGCGGCGCGGTGGCGACGTCGACCCATGGCTCGGGGCTCTCGAGCGGGCCGATGTGCGATATGGTCGTCAGCGCCGAGATCGTCACCGGCGGTGGCCTCGCGCTCCGCGTGGAGCCGACCGATGGCCCGACCGATCCCGCCCGGTTCTCGAGCGACCGCTGCGACCTGATTCAGGACGACACGATCTTTCACTCCGTCGTCGCCGGCCTCGGAGCGGCGGGCGCGCTCTACTCCGTGACGCTGCGGGTCGTCCCCGACGAAGTCCTCGAGGAGACGCGCACCCTGACGACGTTCGAGGAGCTGCGAGCTCGGCTCATGTCGCGCGCGTTCGTTCGGACGTTTCGCGACCTCGCGGTGCTGGTCAACCCCCACGAGCGCGGCGGTCGTCACGCCGCGAGCGTCACCGCCATCTCGACCGCCACCGATCCCCACGCTGCGCGGCGAGGGCGGCCCCGCCACAACCTGGTGCCGCGCCTCCTCGAGGGGATCCCGTTCGGCGCGTACGCGGCCGCGTTCTTGAAACATCGACCGGGGAGCGCGCCCGTCGCGATCGACGCCGCGCTCTCCGCGCTGCGCGGTCAGCGCGTCATCGGTCGCACCGCCGAGGTGCTCGCGGCCACGCCATTGAACGAAACGGTCAAGGCCCACGCGGTCGAGCTGGCGTTTCCGCTCGCCGACGTCGTGTCGGCCACCGACGCCGTCTTTGCGCTGGCGCGCGAGGAGGCGCGGCGGGGCCGGTACCTGACGGCGCCGATGACGATCCGGTTCCAGGGCGCCTCGAAGCACCTCCTCTCGCCGCAGTACGACCGCGAGACCGCCACCTTGGAGCTCATCGTGCTCGACGGCACAGGCGACGAAGAGCGCCTCCTCGCACCCTACGTCGATCTCTTGGCGTCTCTCGGCGGGCGCGTGCACTTCGGCCTCTCCCTCCCCCGCCGCGCATCGAGCCAGCGCCTCCTCGCGAACATCCCTGCGCTCGAGCTGTGGCGCCGCACCGTCGAAGCGCTCGACCCCCGTCGGACGTTCGTGCACCGCTTGGTTCGAGAAGCCGGCTTGCGCTGAGGTGCTTCGATCAGCGCCGGCGGCGCCCGGCGCCGCGAGCGGCCTCTTCGGCCTCGGCCTCGGCTTCGGCCTGGAGATCGGCGTCCGAGTCGCGCTCGCGGCGCTGCTCGTCGTCACGGTCGACACCAGCCACGCGGACGCCGTCCTTCGACCGCTTCGACTTGCCGGTGCCGCCGCGGATCTCTTCGGCGAGCTTCGACATGAGGACGCCGACGCCCTCTTCTACCGCCGACCCGAGCTCGGCCGCGCCGCGCTCGAACGCGGTGGCGTTCTCGGGGAGCTTCTTGCGCTCCTTGTCCTCCTTTCGCCGCTCGTCGTCCTCGCGCTTTTTCTGCCTCTTGCGCGCCTTGACCCGCCGCTCGACCTCGCGGCGGACCGCGCCGTCGGAGACCTGCTTCGACAGCCCGACGCGGGCGTGAAAAAAGAGCCCGAGGCCCCAGCCGAGGAGCGGAAACACGAACCAGAGGATGGCGGGCGTCGTCAGCAGGTTGATGGCCAGGAGGAAGACGTTCACGCCCAAGAACGCCCAAAGATGCGCCGAGAACCCGCGCCGGCGCACGTCGAGGATGTGGGCGCGCGCTTCACGCTCGTCGCGCCCACCCTCGACCTCGTCGGCGGCGCGCGCGATGTCGGTGGCCGAGATCCCGATCTCGGCCGCCGCCGCGACCAACTCGTCGTGCGACATCCCCGACGACGGACTGCGCGATCGCGTGAGCGCCCGCTCCAGGATCGCGCGGACCTCGTCTTCGGTGTAGCGGCGGCCTTCGGGCATGGCTCGCGCGGGAGCTTAGCAGCTGGCCAGGGCTGCTACTTGGCGCCGAGACACTTGGAGGCTTCGGCCTTGTCCTTGGCCGCGACGATGCACGCCGCCTCTTTCTTGTACTCGTCGGGCTTCTCGGATTTCTTGATGTTCCACTTGATCTCGCAACCGATGGGCTCGGCGTCGAGCTCCTTGAGCTTGCTGCACACGTTCGCGGGGGTGGGGCCACAAGCGACGAGGCCGAGGGCGAAAGCGGCGAGCACGGAGGCTTGGATCGTCTTCATCCGACGGGCTTACAAGACTTCGGCCGCGGGGTCTTCCCTGCTTCGAAGCCACGGGTCCGGCCGTCTAGGCCGGCGCCTGAGGATCGCTCGCGACCTCCCCCACGTGGTAGCCTGGGCCGCGAAGTGGGGCTCCCGACGCTCGGCAACCGCTACGTCCTGGAAACCGCCGCCGGCTCGGGCGCTTCCGGCACCGTGTTTCGGGCTCGAGACGGGCGCGGCGGCGGCACGGTGGCGGTGAAGCTCCTCGCGTCGGTCGACGCCGACGCGCTCGCGCGGTTCGAGCGCGAGGCAGCCATCGCGCGCGAGCTCGAGCATCCGGCGATCGTTCGTTGCTTGGAAGCGGGCCGGAGCGAGACCGGTCAGGCCTACCTCGTGATGGAGTGGCTGAACGGCGTGTCGCTTCGCGAGCGGCTACGCACCGACGAGCTGTCGCTCGCCGAGACGCTCGTGCTGGGCCGGCGGATCGCGTCGGCGCTGGCGTTCGCACACGAGCGCGGCGTCCTCCACCGAGACGTCAAACCGGCGAACGCCTTCCTACCGGAGGGTGATACCGCGCAGGCCAAGCTGCTCGACTTCGGCATCGCACGAAGAGACACAGGCGGCGATTCGCTCACCGCGCCCGGCGCGCTCGTGGGCACGCCGGGCTACGTGTCGCCCGAACAGATCATCGGCGCGCGCGGAGACAAGCGCAGCGACGTGTACGCGCTCGGGTGCTTGCTGTTTCGTTGCCTCGCCGGCCGCGCGGTGTTCGAGGGCGGCGACCCGCTCGCGCTCTTGATGCGCGCCGGTCGCGACAGGGCCCCGAAGCTGACGGAGATCGCCGACGGCGCACCGCCTGCGCTCGCCGCGCTCGTCGATCGCATGCTCGAGCGCGAGGCCGCAGACAGACCGGCCGACGGCGGCGAGGTCCTGCGCGAGCTCGAGCTAATCGGCGAGCCGGTCGACGGTTCGGCACGACCGAGCCGCGTCGCGGTCGCCGACCTGGTCACGCCGCAGCCGCTCACGCTCGGCAGCGAGCCCCGATCTTCGGCGCCGCCTCGGCCGGACAAGCGACGCACTTGGCCGCGGCTCGCCACGGGCGCGACATCGGTCGCGGCCGTCGCGGCCTTGATGACGGCGTTCGTCTCCCGGC
>CALKVR010001073.1 GCA_938004815.1 uncultured Polyangiaceae bacterium
GCGGTAGGGGCCCTCGATCGCGCCGTCGCGCTCGCCTATGGCCCGCGCAAGCTCGGCTACCTCGCCCGCAAGGCCGACGTCCTCGGCAGCCTCGGCGATCGTGACGCGCAGATCGCGACGCTCCGTGAAGAGGTGCGTGGGTGGGCGTCGCTGCCGTCCGGGCACGCCGACGAGGGTCGACTCGCCGACGCCGAGAAGCGCTTGGCCGACGCCGAGGCCGCCGCCGTCCCCGCGAAGGCGCCCTGATCACTCGGCGGCGGGAGCGGCCGTGCCCTGGGGCAAGAGCTGGCGCAGGCGGTACGCCTGCCCGAAGTTCCGCCGCTCGGCCTCGACGAGGGACGCCGCCGACCGCCCCACGAGGAACGTCGTCACCCCGATCGAGGCGATGGCGAGCGCGAGCAGTGACAGCTCCGTCAGGAGCGGTGGAAAGCCCGTGAGGCGGGGCAAGATCTTGATGACGCCGTCTTCGAACGCGTACGAGCGCGGCAGCACGCCCAGCCACTCGAGGAGCAGCGGTACCCCGACCGCCCCGATCGCCAGCCCCGCGATGAGCGCGCGCGTGAGGTAGTTCGCACGGATCGCGACGATGTACGACGCGGCGGTGATGACCGCGATCTGCGGCACCAAGAACAGCGGGCCCATCACGAACGCGAGCATCCCGATGACGGTGAAGTTGAAGAACATGTTCCAGCGCATGTGCTTCGGGACGGTGCTCCCCGTCCTCGCCATCCAGAGGGTGTGCCCGATCATGACGAGGACGAGGGCCTCGGTCACGGCAGCGAGCGGCCAGCTCCTCACCCCCATCCACAGGATGGGGAACGCGACGAGGGCCCAGGCGGAGTGGATGTAGACGGCGCGCCGAGCGGCGGTGCGCCGATCGCGGAGCTCGACCGCCTTGAGCTCCTGCTCGGCGGCGGGGGGCAGGTCGGCGGACGATTCGAGGATCGTCCGGGTGAGGAGCGCGAGCCCGCGCTCGCTCGGGTCGAGCGCGAGCGCTTTGCCCAGCGCTCGGAGGCCGTCCGCGCGTCGGGCCTCGGCGTCCGTGCCGCCTTCGACCGCTCGCCGGAGCGCCTTCTCCGCGATATCGATCTGCTCCTCGGCGAGCGCGCGGCGCCGCTCGACGTCGCGCTCGCCGTCCAGGTACGCCTCCAGCGTGTCCGCGAAGTCGCGCATCGAGGCGAGGCGACCGCGCGAGTCCACCGCGGTCGCGAGCGCCGCGAGCGCGTCGAGCTCGGGGGGAATGTCGCGGTCGGGGGTGCGCGAGCTGGGTCGGACCCCGCCGACCGATAGCGTCGAGAGGAGCTGCGCCTGGATGGTGTTGCCTCGGTGGAGCGGCTCGAGCGTCAGGAGCTCGAAGAGGATCGTGCCGATCGCGTAGACGTCGCTCCGTGCGTCGACGGCATGGCCGCGACCCTCGGCTTGCTCGGGCGACATGTAGCCCGGCGTTCCGATGAGCGAGCCGGCCACGGTCGGGATGGTGCCGTCGGTGGGAGGCGTGATCGGCGCCGCGCGTTCGGGCATGGGTACTTCGCCGGAGGCCGACGTCTTGGCGATGCCCCAGTCGAGCACGTACACCTCGCCGAACTCGCCGAGCATCACGTTGTCGGGCTTGAGGTCGCGGTGCACGACGCCGCGCGCGTGGGCGAATGCCACCGCGAGCGCCGCCTGGTGGAGCGCCGCGAGCAGGCGGCGTCGAGGGTACGCGGCCTCGGTGTCGGCGTCGTTCGCGCGCAGGCGGTCGAGCACCTCGCGGAGCGTCGCGCCCTGCACGCGCTTCATCGTGAAGTAGGCGTCTTTGGACTGGGGCTGCGACAAGTCGTAGACCGGCACCACGCTGGGGTGCTCGAGCTGCCCCTGGATGCACGCCTCGCGGAAAAAGCGCGCGCGGTCGTCGTCGGTCGGCTGACCGCGCATCGTCTTGATCGCGATGTCGCGGCCGAGCCATCGGTCGCTCGAGAGGGTCACCTCTCCCATCCCGCCCTGGCCGAGCAACCGCCGGGCCGCATATCGATCTCCCCCCGAGAACGCCGGCGCCGGGTCCACTGCCGCGGGCTCGGAGCGCACCGCGTCCCATTCACCCGGTCGCCCCTGGAGGAGCGTGTTCGCGCTCTCGATCGGCTGGGCGTCGTCCTTCTTCAACGTGGCCGCGTCCGAGAGTGTGGGCGGGGCCGAGCGGTCGTCGGGCATGCGGTGATCCTACCCGCGCCGCCTCTGCCGTCAGCCTTCTGGCTGTTTTTCGCCCTTGAGGGCGGGCGCGAACTTGAGCGAAAACCACCGCGAGATGTTGGGGAACCAGAGCGAGACGGCGTACGCGCGCGGATAGATGACGCGCGCGCGCCCGAGCTCGACGGCCCGGACGACGAGGTGCGCGAGCTCGGCGCTCGTGCCCCATGGCGCGAGGGCCGACGCCGGGCTCTCGACGTACTTGGCGATCCCCTTCTTACCCATGTCGGTGTGCACCGGCCCCGGGTAGACGGTGACGACGTTCACGCCCGTCCCCCAGAGCTCGCCGCGCAGCGCCTCGGACGCGTTGGCGAGCCCGCCCTTCGACGCGTTGTAATAGAGCATCCCCGGGACGGGCGAGAGCGCGGCCATCGACGCGACGTTGACGATCGTGCCCCGCCCGCGGGCGAGCATCCCGGGGAGCACCCGGCGGATGAGCCGCAGCGGGGTCGCGACGTTCAGATCGAGCAGCTCCTCTCCGTGCTCCACGTCCGTCTCCGCTGCGGGCGCGATGATCTGGATGCCCGCGTTGTTGACCAGCACGTCGACCGGCCCGCGCTCGCGCTCGGCCTCCTCGACGCTCGCCTCGGCGGCCTTGGGGCTCGACAGATCAGCGCCGATGACGGTGGCGGCCTGGCCCAGCTCCTTGGCCAGCGCGACGAGCTTGTCCTTGCGGCGGGCGACGAGTGACAGCTCCGCCCCTCGCTTGCCGAACTCACGCGCGATCGCCTCACCGATCCCGGCCGACGCCCCGGTCACAAGAACGTGCATCCCCGCGGCCTAGCAGGGGAATTCCCCGGGAAAAAGCCCCTCCGACTTGCGCGCGGCGGTGACCATACGTAAATAACGAGCATGTACCAGCAGAACCCCTACGCCGTCTCAGCGCGCGACGCAGGCTACGCAAGTGATACGCGCGAGCGGTTTCTGGTCCGCACCTACAACCATTTGTTCGGTGCGATCGTCCTTTTTACCCTGATCGAGATCGCCCTGTTCAAGACCGGGCTCGCGCCGGTGATCGCGCAGACGATGCTCGGCGGCAGCTGGCTGCTCGTCCTCGGCGGGTTCATGGTCGTGGGCTGGCTCGCGACCACGGTCGCTCACCGGGCCGAGTCCAAGCCGGCGCAGTACGCCGCGCTGTTCGGCTACACGGTCGCCGAGGCGATCATCTTCGTCCCGCTGCTCTACATCGCCAACACCTACGCCCCCGGCGCGATTCAGAGCGCAGCCCTCGTCACCATCCTCGGCTTCGCCGCGCTGACGGGCATCGTCTTCTGGACGCGCAAAGACTTCTCGTTCCTCGGATCGATTCTCCGTTGGGTCGGCTTCGGGGTGATTGCGCTCATCATCGCCAGCGTGATCTTCGGGTTCACGCTCGGCGTGCTCTTCAGCGTCGGGATGGTCGTCTTCGCGGGCGCGGCGATCCTCTACAGCACCTCCAACGTGCTCCATCACTACCCCGAGGACCGCTACGTCGGCGCTGCGCTCGAGCTCTTCGCCGGTGTCGCGCTCCTGTTCTGGTACGTCCTCCGCATTTTCATCTCTTCGCGCGACTGACGTCCTCGTGATGGGCGGCGCTCAGTCGTCGCCCTTGCGCAGGCGCAGGTCGAGGCTGAGCCGCGTCGGGTCCTTGGACCCGGCGCGCGCCCAGTCGGTGGGGAAGGTGAGCTTGGCGAACACCGCCACGACGCAGTCGCGCATCTTCGGGTCGTCCGGGTCGCTGCGGTCGCTCGTCGCTTTCTCGACCGAGCCCGCGGTGGTGATGGTGGCCTCGACGCGGACGGTGGAGTCGCGGCTCACGCACGGGCGAAAGTCGTCGATGCGCTTCGCGAGGACATCTCGGACCTGATCGGGCTTGAGCTGCCCTTGACCATCGCCGGTCGAGACGGCGAGCGAGTCCGGCTTCGCGTCCAAGCTCTTCTTGCTGGAGCCGCCTTGCTTGACGCGCTTCTTGCCGAGCCCCAGCTCGATGATCATCGGCGGGGCCGCATCGTCCGCGCCGATCTTCGGCGTCGGAGGCGGAGGCGGTGGGGGAGGGGGAGGGCTTGCGCCCGTCTCCGGCTGCTCGGGCGGCACGGCTTGCGC
>CALKVR010001074.1 GCA_938004815.1 uncultured Polyangiaceae bacterium
ACCGAGTGCGGCGCCTCGGCGCCGACGAAGCGGTAGCCCGTCTCTTGCGCGTCTTTGAGCTGGACGAGGTCGGGGATGCCGCGGCCCGCGGGCTGGTCGGTCTTGCTGTCGGCCCACGCGCGATCGACGAGCAGCGAGATGTCGGCCGGGCTCTTGAGGAGCTTCTCGAGGTGGCCGCGCTCGAAGAGGATGTCGCCGTAGAGGAACAGGAACTGACCGCCGAGCTCTTTCTTGGCGGAGAAGAGGCTCTCGACCTCGTTCGTGGTCGCGAACTCGTCGTTGTCGTACGTGCGGATGTTGGGGAGCGTGATCGACTCTTTCTTGTAGCCGCGCACGACCGCGATGTCCTTGATGCCGCAGGCGTTGAGCACCTCGATCTGCCGCTCGAGGACGGTCTTGCCCTTGATGTCGAGCATCGGCTTGGGGACGTTCTCGGTGAGGGGGAGCAGCCCCTGGCTCTGCCCCGCGCCGAGCACGACGGCGGTGACGCCCTTGCTCTCGCTGGGCATGAACGCGCCCTCGTCCGAGCTCATCTTGTCGACGCCGACGAGCTGGTACACGCGGGTGAGGGGGACGACCTTGTCTTCGACGCTGCCGGTGAACATCTCGCGGCGGAGCGTCTGGAGCGTCTCGGTCATCGCCTTGATCGACGAGCGCACGGCGTGGTTCGCGAAGATGACGAGCTTGAAGCCGGCCTTGTCGAGCTCGGCGACCTTCACGTCTTTGTAGATGGTCGGCACGCATACGAGGGGCGTGTTCGGGCGGTCCCACAGCTTGGCGAACGTGAGCACCTCGTCGGGGGTCTTGGACTTGGAGTGGATGAGGACCATGTCGGCGCCCGCGTCGGCGTAGGCCCGGCCGCGCGTCAGCGCCTCTTCCATCCCCCAGCCCGCGATGAGCGCCTCGGTGCGCGCGATGACGACGAAATCGCGGTCGCGCTGGGCCGCCTTGGCCGCGCGGATCTTGCCCGCGTGCTCTTCGACCGGGCTGAGCTCGCGCTTCACCCCCGCGTAGAAGCTGCAGCGCTTGGGAAAGACGTTGTCCTCGATGCAGATGCCCGCGATGCCCGCGCGCTCGTACTCCTCGATGCATCGGATGACGTTGATCGCGTTGCCGAAGCCGTTGTCGCAATCTGCGATGACGGGGATCTTCACCGCGTCGGCCATCATCTTTGCGGCGGCGAGGCTCTCGGCCATCGTGAGGATGTTCGCGTCCGGGACGGCCCACGAGGCGCTGATCTCGAACCCCGACGCCCAGAGGCCGTCGAAGCCGGCCTCTTCGCCGATGCGGCCGGAGAGGCCGTTGTGGGCGCCGATGATGGTGATGGGGCCCGGACGCTCGATCAGACCCCGGAGCAGTTTCGCTTTGCTGGCCACGGCTTGTACTCCTCGCTGCGGCGCCGAGCGCGCAGCCCCGGCCTCTTACCACGTCGACGCACAAAAAACGTGAGGCGAGGCACCTCTCGGTGCCCCGCCCTCGTCGAGGATGACGGCCCCCGTCGCGGGTGCCGTCAGGCCATCACTTGCACGCGTCCTTGGGGAACGTGTCCATCGCCTGCTTGCAGCCGGTGGCGAGGGCGTCCTTGGCCGCGCCGCCCTGGGCCGCCGCGTCTTTCCACGCCTTCGTCATCGCATCGAGACCGGGCTGCGCAGCCGACTTGGCGGCCGGGTCCTTGTAGCAATCGTTCCACATCTTGATGTAGTCGTCGCACTCTTTGACGCCGATCTCGCCGCCGCCGGCCTTCTTGTCGTCCTTCTTCTCGTCCTTCTTGTCGCCGGCCGAGGCGCTCTTGGCGTCTTTGCCGTCGGCGGCCTTGTCCCCACAACCCCAGACGAACACGGTACCGAGCAGCAGAGCAATCGCGATCTTCTTCACAGGATCCTCCCTCGACCGAGTTCTCACGGTCGTAGCGAGCGCGGATAGTGCAGCCCGCGCGATGCCCTGGTCAAGAATCGAAGCGAAGCGACCAGCGGTTTTCTTCGATTGTCTGAAACTTGTAAGCGACTGTCCGGCAATTGTCGGAAATTCGAGGCGCCAGCGTGTCACTTGCACAGCGGATCGGCGTCGAGCGCCGCCGATGCTGCTTTGCACGACGTCTCGAGGTTCGCCTGCATCTCGGGCCGCACCGCTTGTTCGCGCCACGCCGCGAGCGTCGCGTCGAGGACCTTCTTCTTTCCCTCGCGCTCGGCTTCGGGGAGCTTGTCGATGCACGCGCGCATCTTGGTGAGGTAGCCGTCGCAGGTCGGTTTGCCCACCGCGTCGGCTGGCAGCGACGCGGTCGACGCCGTCGGCACCACCGTCGAGGTGACGGTGGTGGCGCTCCCGGGGCCGGCCACCGGGTCCTCGGGGCAACCGAGCACGACGAGCGGGCACGCGAGCACGACGACGCGGGATAGCAGCAGGTTCATTTCTCTCTCCGTACGTACGGGGGCGCCCGTCGATCTCTCTTCTCTCGACCGGCCTCGCGCTGCAAGACGACCACGTGCTCGCGCCGGGGGGCTCTTTGGAACGCGCCCTGCGTGGCGGCGTCGAAATGTGGGCGGAGCTGCGACGCGGCGGCGCGGGGCTCGAACCCGGCGAGGCGCCCGGCTCGAACGACGAGCGCATCGGCCAGGACGGCGGTCCGCGCGAACGCGCTGTCGGCGACGAGCAACGCGACGAGCCCGCCCGGCCGGAGCACGCGCGCGATGGTGCGGAGCGCGTCGGTCATCGCGCTGCCGTACGCGTCGATGGCCTCGGGCGGCGAGAGGCGCGACAGCTCGCGCTTGGACCCGAGCTCGGCGCGCGCGAAGCGAGCGGCGTCGAGGCCGAGCCAGCGCAGCCTCGCGCGGTGATGCTCGAGGTAGTCGTAGACGCCGGCATAGGGCGGCGAGCTGATCACGGCGCCGATCGAGGCGTCGGGCACGCCGCGCAGCGCGCGCGCGTCGCCCTCGAGGATCGTGGCCGGCGGTCCGGCGGTGAGATCGGCCGACACCGCCTCGAGCGCGCGCACGAGCTCGCGCGTCTTGTTGACGAAGAGGCGCGACGGGTAGCCGGCGGCGAGGCGCTTCGGGCGATCCTCCGCTTTCGTGTCGGCGCCGCGCCGGCTCAGCTTGACCAAGATCGCCGAGAGCACGAGCGACAGATCGCTCCGCAGGGCCGCGTCCTCGCAAGCCTCGATGCCGACGCGCAGACCGTCGAGCTCGAGCAGCACGTGCGGATCGAAGCCGGTCACGTCGTCGTTCGGGTATC
Source organism: uncultured Polyangiaceae bacterium (assembly GCA_938004815.1). Lineage (GTDB taxonomy): Bacteria > Myxococcota_A > Polyangia > Polyangiales > Polyangiaceae > Xiheicaenibacterium. The sequence goes on from CALKVR010001074.1 coordinate 3,232, forward strand.
GCCGGCTCCC
>CALKVR010001075.1 GCA_938004815.1 uncultured Polyangiaceae bacterium
CCCGAGTCGTGCCCGTGCCCGTGCCGTGCCCGTGCCCGATCGAAATCAGTGGGGCGAGGTACTAGCGGGGTCAGCTCGGGTTCACCCACCCCAGCATGACGGTCCCGTCCTCGTACACCCACATGCGCTGATCGGCCGCGAACGGGCCGTCGAACGTGACCTCGCCGCCGCCGGGGAAGACGACGCGGACCTCGCTCACGGACGCCTCGCCGCCGAGGCCGAAATGCAGGTACTGCGAGTCTTGTCCGCCCTTGCCCGTGCCGCCCTGGACGTGGCGCATCCGGGTGACGCCGCCATCGTCGGTGACGAACACCGATGCGCCGATGGCCATGCGGTTGGCGGCGACGTTGCCGACCACCTTGACCTGGAGCCAATGCCCCGCGCCCGTGGCCTCGTTGACGAACGGCCGGTGGGCGAAGAGGTCCATGTCGCCGTCGTGATCGATATCGGCCGCGGCCGCGCCCCAGCCGTCGGTGGTGGTGACGCCGGCGTGGTACGCGTCGAGCACGAAGGTGCCGTCGCCGTTGCCCCAGTAGAAGTCGGTGGGCCGCCCCGGGTAGACGGCGGTGATGACGAGGTCGAGGTTGCCGTCCTGGTCGAAGTCGGCGAGCACCGGCACCGAGTGCGTCTCTTGGTAGCGCAGGCCGGCGGCGCCCACCGGGATCATCCAGTCGCCCTGGATGTCGCCGAAGGTGTGGTTCGCGTTCTGGAGCAGGACCTCGGTCTTGTCCGAGAAGTCGAAGAACCGCGGGTGGGCCAGGTTGGCCGAGACGAGATCGAGATCGCCGTCGTTGTCGAGATCGCCCCACGCGGCGCCGATCGTGTGACCGTAGTAGCCCTGATCGACCTGCCCGGCGACGCCGGCGGCGAGGGCGGCCTCTTCTACCGTGCCGCCCAGGTTGCGAAACAGCATGTTTCGCTGGAGGCGATAGTCGTTGACGAATATGTCGACATCACCGTCATTGTCGAAGTCGGCGGGGGCGACGCCGCGCCCGGTGAGCTTGGTGTCGATGAAGCCGTTCGTCGTCGTCCAGCTCTCGAAGGTGCCGTCGCCCAGGTTGTGCCACACCTCGTCGATGTAGCCGCCGCCGGTCTCCCAGCAGATGAAGTTCGCCAGGTACAGGTCGAGGAAGCCGTCGGCGTCGATGTCGACCCAACCCGCCGCCGCCGTGGGCGACCGCGTGTTCACGCCCGGCTGCGTGCAGGGCTCGTACGTCTGGTCGTCGACGATCATCGACGCGCCCGTCGCGTCCTCGAACGTGCCGTCGCAGAGCGAATGGAGCAGGTGGTCGGGCGACGCGTACGCCTCGGTGTAGAGGAACAGATCCACGCAGCCGTCGTTGTCGTAGTCGCCGAACACGCCGCCAGTGGCGCCGATGCCCATCGCCGCGATGCCGCTCGTCGCGGTCGCGTCCACGAAGGTCCCGTCGCCCTGGTTGCGCCAGAGCTTGGGCCCGTCGGTCACCATGTCGTCCCAGCCATCGCCGTCGTAGTCGCCGAACGAGACGTGTGCGGTCGGGGCGAAGTCTTGCGGTTGAAATATCCGCTCCTCGGGCGTGAGCGAGCCCGTGTACTCGACGTGCAGCCGAACCAGGTAGTCGTACTGGAACGGGAACGAGACGCCGTTGTAGTAGGTGCCGGTCAGCGTCTCGGGCAGGTTCATGGCCGAGTGGCAGTCGGCCCACGCCGCGCACGTGCCCTCGCCAGTGACGGTACCGTCGAAGTCGAAGACGGGCGACCCGGGCTCGGCGCGGTGAGCGACGTAGACCAAACCCGGGTGGGTGATCTCCACGGGCTCGTCGAAGGCGTAGGTGACCCAGCCGTCGGCGTCAGCGTGCTCGGCGCAGCGCGTGCCGGACCAGAGCGGCTCGGGCGCCCAGAAGTCGAAGCCGTTGTGGCCGAAGTCGTCGTAGAGGCCGGCGGCGAGCTCGATCGCAGGGTCGGCCGGCTCGGGCAAGCCGCCCCAATGGATCGAAAAGCCGTGGATGCGCGCGGGGTGGTCGAGATCGAAGCGCACCGCCTCGTGGAGCGACTCGTCGTTCAGGGCGATGTCGTCGCCGTCGACCGTGATCACGAAGCTCTCGTTGCGAACGTTCGTCTCGACGACGCCGTCGTCCCAGGCGAGCGTGACGAGACCTGCCGGCAGATCACCGTCCGCGCTCCCGCAGACTGGAGGCGCCCCGCCGCCGCCCGTGCCCCCCGCGCTCGACGAAGCGCTCGTGGACGTGCTCGTGCTCGACGTCGCATCGGCGCCGCCGGCTCCCGCGTCGTCGCTGCAAGAGCCGGACGCGGAGACGGCGAGAGCCACGGCCGAGAGAGCCGCCAGGCGGGTGCGCGAAGTCATTCGAGCATGCTAGCGCCACCCGACGCCCGCCGCGCCTGACAGCGCCTTACTCCGGCCGGTCTACTCGGTGGGACGCCGCGTCGCGGTGACGCGCGTGAACTGCCAGTCGCCGTCGATCTTCTGGACCTCGAGCCGAACGTCCCGCTCATGGCGTTGCGGCGCGCCGCCCCCCTGGAAAGCGGTGGCGATACCCTTGGCGTCGACGGTGGCGCTGTCGCCCATGATGCTGATGCGCAGGTCGTCGAGGTCGACGCCCGCCGACGTGTACTGCCCCGCGATCTGCATCGCGCCGCCGACCATCGCCTCGAGGCCCAGCGGCCCTTCGCCCGCCTCCGGCACCACGACCGTCGCGCCGGGGGCTAGCACCTCGGAGAGCTTCTCTTTCAGGGCGAGCGCAAAGAATGCGGGGTTGCCCCGATCCGCCGGGAACGTCAGCGCCGCCTCGAGCTTTGCGCAGAGCTCGCGGATCTCGTCCTCGTCGTTGGACATGAAAAAGATGCCGTAGCTCGCCGCGGCTGCGCCCGCGACGAGGAGGCCGATGACGACTCGCCGATCCACCAACAAAAGCTAGCATGCGACCGGCATGGATCATTCCCGCGCCGACGGCGACGGATCACGGGTGCTGCACTACGCGGTCCTCGGGCTGGTCGCGCTCGTCGTCGTCTCGCCCGCCCTCTCGGCCAAGCCCAAAGACGACTACCCGCTCTCGAACTACCCGATGTTCGCGACCAACAAGGACCCGAAGACCACGATCTCGCAGGCGGTCGCCATCGCGCCCGACCAGCTCACCGTCCTGGGGCCGCGCTTCGTCGGCACCGACGAGGTCTTGCAGGCTCGGACCACCATCGTGCGCGCGGTACGCGGCAAGGCCGGTGAGGCGCAGGCGCTCTGCGCCGAGATCGCCACGCGCGTCGCGGGAAAGAGCGATCTGGCGGCCGCGACCCACGTCGAGATCCGCACGGTGACGCACGACTCGCTGGTGTACTTCGGTCAGGGCGACGAGAAGCCTTTGGCCCTCACGACGCACGCGCGCTGCCCGGTAAAGCGCGCCCCGTGAGCGACAGATGAGCGGCTGGGCAGAGCGCATCGACGACATTTTTCGGCCGCGAGCCCCGGCCGAGCGCTTGGCGGCGCTTCGAATCCTGGTCGGGGTCTTCTCGGCCATCTACACGTTCGCGCGCGCGCCCGCCCTCGCGAGCGCCGCTCACCAGAAGGCGAGCCTCTTCGCTCCGGTCGGCCCGGTGAAGCTCCTCAGCCAGCCGCTGCCCCCGGGGGTCGTCTACGCCATCGTCGCCGTCACCGTCGCGAGCGCCATCCCGTTCGTCCTCGGTTGGAAGTTCCGCATCACCGGCCCGGTCTTCGCGCTGTCGCTCCTCTGGTCCACCAGCTACCGCAACAGCTGGGGCATGATCTTCCACACCGAGAACCTCTTCGTTCTCCACACGCTCGTCCTCGCGTTCTCGGGGGCCGCGCTCGCGACGAGCCTCGATGCGCGCGGCAAGCCCGTGCCCGCGCCCTCGCGCCGGTTCGGGGTCGCGATCGTCGTCCTCTCGACGATCACCGTGCTCGCCTACGCCCTCGCCGGCGTCGCCAAGCTGCGCGTCTCGGGCTCGGTCTGGATCACCGGCGATTCGCTGCGAAACCACATCGCGCACGACAACCTGCGCAAGCTGCTCCTCGGCGACGGCTATTCGGTGGTGGGTGCCTGGGCCATCCGACACGCGTGGCTCTTTCCTCCGTTCGCCGCGCTCACGGTGTTGATGGAGCTCGCGGCGCCGCTCGCGCTCCTGTCGAAGCGCCTGGCCACGGTGATCTTGGGCGCGCTGTGGTCGTTCCACGTCGGCGTGCTGATCTTGATGTGGATCTTCTTTCCCTATCCGCTCTTCGGGGTCGCGTTCGCCAGCTTCTTTCGCGCCGAGCGGCTCACCGCCTGGGTAGCGGCGCGGCTCGATCGCCTGCGCTCGAGGGCGTGACCAAGGAGGCGTCGCGACGAGATCGTCTGACCGCTCGCTACCTCGACCAGTCCTCGACCTCGAGAGCTGGGATTCGGGTCATGTGGCCGATGTTCGACGTCACCAGTGTGGCATCTCTGGCTCGAGCGTGCGCCGCGATGGCGATATCGAAGTCCTCGACCCTGGCTCCCCTCTTCTCGAGCTGCGCCTTGATGTCGCCGAACGCTTCGCTGACGTCGTCGGTCCAATCTGCGCGTAGAAGCTCATGCTTGATGAGGTCGAGTCTGCGGCGGAGCGCGTCACGCTTCTTGGACTTGGGCAGCCGCGCGATCCCATATGTGATCTCTGCCAGCACCGGTTGCGGCAAGAGCACGTCTCGCTTCGACGCCGCGCGCAGCCGGGCGAGCACCGGTGGGTCACCACGCATCAAGGCAGAGACTGCGTTGGTGTCGAGCACATAGGTCATAGCTTGGGCGGACCCTTCGAGGTGCGGCGCTTCTCGAGCTCCTTGACCATGTCCCCGACGGCCTCGCGCGTGAGGTCGTCGGTTCGCGCGAGCTCATCGAGGAACTCGGCCGACCACTCCGAGCTCTCCGCCAGCTCACGCTCGAGCGCACGAACGATGAGGCGGTTTCGGCTGATCCGAAGCGCTCGCGCGCGCCGGTCCACCGCGACGAGGAGGGGTTTGGGGAGGTGCACGCTGGTCGGCATGAATATACTCGTGAGTATATTCGTGGGGCGCCGCGAAACAAGCGAACGGGCGATTCGAGCGCCGATGTCGGCCGCCGGCGGCAACACCCCCCCAAGATGCCTGCTGATTCATCATCATCGCGAGCGAGACCAAGCCCACGCCGAGATCGCCAGAACCGTCAAGCTGAGGGCTTGCGGCAAGCTGAGCGGTCCCGCCATCGGGCGCGGGTCGTCACGCATGGTCTCGATCACGCAGCGCCCGGCCGCGTAGACGCACGCGCCCGCGACGAAGGTGCTCCCCGAGCGCAACCGCTTCGGCAGCGTGAGCCCGATCAGGATCACGAGGGCGCCGACGAGCGACTCGAGCAGCGCGACGGGCAGGACGGCCTGCGCCGCGTGGGCGGACGGATCGAGGACGCCTTCGGCGACCTGCGCCGAGAACGCCAGCGTCCCCGGCGGATACGCGATCGCGAGCGGGCCAGTGTCGGCGTGCCCGAAGCAGCACCCCGAGGCGACGCAGCCGAGCCTCCCGATCGCGACCATGACACCGGCGGCCGGCGTGTACGCGTCGAGCGCGGCCCCACGCTGGCGGCCCGCCGCGACCGCGACCGCGACCGCACCCCCCGCGAGCGCGCCGTACGCCATCAACCACCCTGGTGCGAACAGATCGCCGCCGCTGCCGAGCAGCGTTCGCGGTAGCCGCAGGAGCGGCCCGAGCGAGACGGCGCCCACGACGACGCCCGCGACCATCGCGGCGGAGAGCAGGCCCGTTCGCGGCTCGCCCCCGGCGCGTAGGCGCCTTCCGAAGACGAGCGTCGCGGCGCCGAGCGCCAGCACCTGTGCGACCACGAACCACGGCACGGCCTGGTCGAAGAGCCCATCGCGAACCGCGTCGAGCATGCGCCCGCGCCCATCACGATCTCGGCCAGTCTCGCCGCCCGCGTCCGCCAAGAAACCGACGCCGGGGCTTGGCACGAGGATGGCTAGGCGAAACGTGACCAAGGAGTCACGAATATGGACCAACGACTTTCATCGGCGAAACGAGGCATTCGAATGGCGATGCAGGTGGCCGCCATCACCGTCGGGGCAGGGGGCGCCGCCCTCGCCGTGGCGGCCGAGGCGCAAGCCGAGCCGGCCGTCGAGGCGGCGCCCGTCGCGGACGGCGTGAAGCCCGTCGCGCCCTCCGGCTGGTCATGCTGGGGCGGGCCCATCTCGCGCGGGCCGGCTGCGCCGCCGGCGATCGCGACGGCTGACTTCGAGCGCCTCTTGGCCGAGGTTCCGTCGTGATCCCGAGCGCGCCGTTTCCGGTCCTCGACCTTCGCGCGGCCGTCGCGAAGAAGCCGCTCCAGCTCGACGGCGTCGACCTCTTGCCGGCCGACGACCTCGCGCGCGCGCGAGATCATTGGCGCGTGCACATGGCGGCCGAGTTCGCGTCGGCCCGCGTGTTCTCGGGGCTCGTGCCGCAGCTCATGGCGGCCGGCATCGACTACGAGGACGTGCGCGACGTCGTCGAGATGGCCAAGCAAGAGGTCGACCACGGGCTCCTCTCCGGGCGGGTGTTGGCGGCGCTCGGCGGGGATCCGATCTCGGCCATCCCGCCGCTCGACCCGGTCCCGCTCCACGAGGGCTGCTCGCCGCTCGAGGTGGTGCTCCGCAACGTGATCTCGGTCAGCTGCTGCGGCGAGACCCTGGCCGTCGCCGAGATCGGTGCCGAGCGCGAGCGCGCCACCATGGAGCCGCTGCGCGCGATCCTCACGATGATCCTCGCGGACGAAGTCGGTCACGCTCGCTTCGGTTGGAAGCTGCTCCGCGACCTCGCGCCCGCGATGGACGCCGAGCTGAAGCGTCGGCTCTCCGCCTACCTCGTCGCGATCTTCGAGCGCGACCTCATCTCCATGAAGGGCGCGCTCGCCGCCCCGACTGCCTCGTGGGCCGCGCTCACGGTGGGCGCGCCCGACGGCGAGCTCGCATGGACGACCTTCATCGAGACGGTGACGAGCGTGACGGTGCCGGGGCTCGAGCGCTTCGGGCTCAAAGCGGGGTGGGCGCTCGAGAAGGCGCGCGAACGGGTCGGCTGAGCCCGAGAGTGCGAGCGCTGGGCACGCGACGTGCTGGCCGGCGGCCATGACCAGCGCAATCAAGCTCTACCCGACCCGCAACGACCTCTCCGAAGACACGCGCCGCCGCGTCGTTTCGCTCCTGCAGGCGCGACTATCGGACGCGCTCGATCTGGAGGCGCAGATGAAGCAGGCGCATTGGAACGTCCGCGGCCCCGCGTTCTTTCAGCTTCATCAGCTGTTCGACGCCGTGCACGACGAGGTCGAGGAGCACGTCGACATGCTGGCCGAGCGCATCACCGCGCTCGGTGCGATCGCCGATGGCGACGTTCGTACGACCGCTCGCAGCTCGACCCTCGCACCCTACCCGAGCGAGCCACTGTCAGCCGAGTCTCACATCGAGCGCGTTGCGGCCGCCCTGGGGGCGTTCGGCGCAACGACGCGAGCAGCGATCGACACCGCCGCCGGGCTCGACGACGCGGGGTCGGCCGACCTGCTCACCGAGATCTCCCGAGCGATCGACAAGCAGCTCTGGCTGGTCGAGGCCCATCACGCCGGCTGATCTCCGCCGCTTCGTTCTCGCTCTGGCCCTGGCTCGAGCCAGGGTCGAGCGAGCCCGACGAGGAAAGGCATCAGCACCCAGGTCAGGAGCGTCACGACGCCAGCGTTCACGATGGGGAACTGCACGAACGCCGGGGCGTCGCCGAGGATCGCCGGAACGCCGCGCGAGCAGATGTAGACGGCTGGGTTCACGGCCAAGAACGTCAGCGCCGCCATCTTCCACTTGGGAGGCGGGCGCGAGCCGCGCTGGCGGAAGAAGGCCTCGAGGCCGTGGAGCTCTCGCCGTCGAGGGTCGCCCTCGACATGCTCCTTTACGGCCTCCGACCAGGTTCGGTAGAGGTCGGAGTCGTAGAACGCCTGCTCGGCGCTTCTGTCGCGAAACGCGCGGACGATGCCGTACTCGTCTTTGCGCTCACCCATCGGCAGCAGCATGAACGCGCCCAGTGTTTCGGGGCGTCGTTCGGCCTCGAGCATGAAGCTCCGGAGCTTGTCCTCGAACGCCTGCTCGTGGCCTGCGCGGACGCGGCGGGTAATGGCGACGTGAATCATCGGGCTCGCCCGGGCAGCGTTCGTGCCAGCGGCTCGAGGGCGCGCGAGACGCGTCCCTGCCCTGGTCGTGACAGCATGCTGACACCGGTGACAACGGATTGGTCACGCTGCAGTCGGTCGTCAGGGGCTCGCAGGTAGCGCGACGGTATCGGCGGGCGTACGGGGCAGGTCCGGTTCCTGCACACGCGGGCGGCGAGGAGACCACCATGCCCAAAGCCATCGTCGGTGCCGCCGCCAGCCTGCTCACCCCCACCGATCACACGCTCCTGATGATCGATCACCAGCCGCAGATGGCCTTTGCCACGCGCTCGATCGACGGAACCCTCCTGCGCACCAATGCCGCCATGGTGGCGCGCGCCTCGCGCGTCTTCAACGTGGCTACCATCCTCACGACCGTCGCCGAGAAGACGTTCTCCGGCCCGATCTTCAGCGAGATCCGCGCGACGCTGCCCGAGCACAAGGTCATCGATCGCACGACCATGAACTGCTGGGAGGACGCGAACATCGTCGCGGCCTTGAACGCGCTCGACAAGCCCAAGGTCGTGCTGTGCGGGCTGTGGACGTCGGTGTGCATCGCGGGGCCGGTGCTCACGGCTCGCGAGCAGGGCTTCGAGGTGTACGTCCTCGCCGACGCGTGCGGTGACGTCTCGGACGAAGCGCACGAGCGCTCGATGGAACGGATGGTCCAGGCCGGCGCGCGCCCCATGACGTCACTCCAGTACCTGCTGGAGCTCCAGCGCGACTGGGCACGAGCCGTCACGTACGACGCCGTCACCGGCGCCGCCAAGGAGCTCGGCGGCGCTTACGGCCTGGGGCTGGTCTACGCCAAGACGATGTTCGGCGGCGGCGAGGGCGGCTGACGCCGTCCAGCGAGGGACACGAGGCGTCATGACAGACCTCATCGTTCACAACGCCAAGATCACCTCTCTCGATCGCTCGCGACCTTCGGCGCAGGCGGTTGCGGTCGAGGCTGGGCGCATCCTTGCCATAGGAACCGACGATGACGTGCTGGCGCTTCGTAGGCCCGCGACGACCGTCGTCGACGCGGGCCGGCGGCGGCTCATCCCGGGCCTGATCGACAGCCACATGCACGTCATCCGCGGTGGGCTCAACTACAACATGGAGCTCCGGTGGGACGGCGTGCGCTCGCTCGCGACCGCGATGGAGATGCTGCGAAAGCAAGTCGAGATCACCCCGCCGCCGCAGTGGGTGCGGGTCGTCGGCGGGTTCACCGAACACCAATTTGCCGAGAAGCGCCTCCCCACGCTCGACGAGCTGAACCGAGCGGCGCCGGAGACGCCCGTCTTCATCCTTCATCTCTACGACCGCGCGCTCTTGAACCGTGCCGCGCTGGCGGCGTGCGGCTACACGCGGGACACGCCCGACCCGCCGGGTGCGCGCATCGAACGCGATCGCCACGGCGACCCCACCGGTCTGCTCCTCGCCAAGCCGAACGCGCTCATCCTGTACGCCACGCTCGCCAAGGGTCCAAGGCTGCCGCCCGAGTACCAGGCAAACTCGTCGCGCCACTTCATGCGCGAGCTGAACCGGCTTGGGGTCACGGGTGTGATCGACGCCGGGGGCGGTTTCCAGAACTACCCCGACGACTACCAGATCATCGAGCGGCTCGCCCGTGACGGCGAGCTCACCCTACGAATCGCGTACAACCTGTTTCCGCAGCGCGCCGGTGAAGAGCTCGCCGACTTCGAGCGCTGGGCGAAGCTGATCGAGCCCGGAGCAGGCTCGGACCACCTGCGCCACAACGGCGCCGGCGAGATGCTCGTCTTCAGCGCCGCCGACTTCGAGGACTTTCGAGAGCCGCGCCCCGACCTGGCTCCCGCGATGGAGAGTCAGCTCGAGCGTGTGGTGCGCTTTCTCGCCGGGAAACGCTGGCCATGGCGGCTCCACGCCACCTACGACGAGACGATCACGCGAGCGCTCGAGGTGTTCGAGCGCGTGAACCGTGACGTCCCGTTCGACGGGCTGCATTGGTTCTTCGACCACGCCGAGACGATCTCCGATCGAAACATCGATCGCGTCGCCGCCCTCGGCGGCGGCATCGCCATCCAGCATCGCATGATGTACCAGGGCGAGTACTTCGTAGAGCGCTATGGCGCTCGAGCCGCGGAGCGAGCGCCGCCCATCGCGAGGATGCGCGCCGCGGGTCTTCCGCTCGCCGCTGGCACCGACGCCACGCGGGTCGCGTCGTACAACCCGTGGGTGTCGCTCTCGTGGCTCGTGTCCGGCAAGACCCTCGGCGGGCTGTCGATCTACCCGAGCTCGAATCGGGTCGATCGCGAGACCGCGCTCAGGATGTGGACGGACGACGCGACCTGGTTCTCGAACGAAGAGGGCAAGAAGGGCCGCGTCGAGGTCGGTCGCCTCGCCGACTTCGCGCTGCTCTCGGCCGACTACTTCGAGGTGCCCGAGACCGAGATTCAAGCGATCGAATCGGTCCTCACCGTCCTCGGCGGGCGCGTCGTTCATGGGTCGGGCCCGTACGCGTCGCTCGCACCTCCGTTGCCGCCGGCCATGCCGGAATGGTCGCCGGTTCGCGCATTCGGCGGCTACCAGACGGCGCCTGCTGCGCAGACGGCCCGCGCGCGGGCCCCTGCGACGGCGCGGGGCGAGGGCGCCGATGAATGGCTCGCCGGGGGCTGCCCCTGCTGGGCGTTCTGACCCACGCTTCGGCTTGCCGTAAACCAACGTATAACTGGACGCGCCCCCTTGCCGCATCGAGCCTCGCGGCGTGGCCACGGGGACGACCGAGGCGGGTGTTTCGCACGTCGTGCTTCCCGACGAAGCGCCGCCGAGCGCCGAGTCGCTCGGCGCGATCCTGGCGTCGCCTCCGTCCGACGTCGAGCTGCTGCGCATCGCAGCCGCAGCGGCGAGCGCGCTCGGGCGCCTGCACGGCAGCGGGTTTCTCCATCGAGACGTCAACCCGTCGACGATCTGGGTGGATGGTCCGTCCGGGCGGGTGGGTCTCGTTCGCTCGGCATTCTTGTCGCCCCTGCCCGGGCGCGACGACGTCGTGGCGCCGCCACGCCTCATCGTCGGCAGCCTGGCGTACATCGCGCCGGAGCAGACCGGGCGTACGAACCGCGCCGTGGACGCGCGGGCCGACCTCTATTCGCTCGGCGTGGCGCTCTACGAAGCGTTGACGGGTGGGCTCCCTTTCGACGCGAGCGATCCGGTCGATTGGGTCCATTGCCATACCTCTCGGGCGCCTGCGCCGATCGTTCTCCGCTCGGGTGCCCCACCCGGGGTGGTGGGCGAGATCGTCATGAAGCTGCTCGCGAAGGACCCGAGCGATCGCTACCAGACGGCGCACGGTCTCGCGGCGGACTTGCGCCGCTGCGTAGAGAGCGTCGAGCGCCACGGCGAGCTCAGACCGTTCACGCTGGGGACGCAGGAGGTCCGCCCCGGCGCCGTCGCGCGTCGGCTCTTTGGGCGGGACGGGCAGATCGGCGAGATGACGTCGTTCGCCACAGAGGTGCTGAAGACCGCCGAGCCGGGGCTGCTCCTCCTTGCAGGCGCGGCCGGAGTGGGCAAGTCGGCGCTGATCGGTGAGCTTCGCAGACGCCTGCCGGGGCACGTTCTCATCGGGGCAGCCGACATCGACGCTACGGGGCGGGGCATGCCGTACGGCAGCCTGATCGCGGCGCTCCGGCATACCGTCCGGTGGATGCTCAGCCTCGGTCAACGCGAGCTCGACGCTCTAGCGGACGATCTCGTGACGAGCTTGAGCCCCAACGGCGTGTTGATGACGCAGCTCGTCCCCGAGCTCGAGCGCGTGATCGGTCTGCAGAGCCCGGTCAAGGACCTCCCTTCGGAGGAGGCGGCTCGGCGGTTTCACGAGGTATTCGGTCGCTTCGTGTCGACGGTCGCGACGAAGGACCGCCCGCTCGCGCTCCTCGTCGACGACTTGCAGGGGCTCGATGTCGCTACGTGCGAGCTTCTCGAGCACATGCTGCGCGAGCAGCGGCTCGAGGGGTTCCTCTTGGTCGGCGGCTACCGCGACACGGAGGTCGACGCCGGCCACCCGCTTCGCCGGCTGGAGCGCGCGGCGCGAGCGATCGGGGTCGCCGTCCGCGTGCTCGACGTTCACCCGCTCGAGGCGACCGATGTGGAGGCGCTCATAACCGATCTCTTGCGTTGCCGCGCGGAGACGGCGCGACCTTTGGCGGGAATCGTCCTGCAGGCCACATCCGGGAACCCGCTCTTCATTCATCAGTTCGTGGCGACCCTGCTCGAGCAGCAGCTGCTCTGGTTCGACACGGATGCCGACCGGTGGTTCTGGGATGCCCGGCGGATTCAGGCCGAGGGTTACGTCGAGAGCCTCACCGAGGTCGTTCTCCAGCGCGTGGCCCGGCTTCCCGAGCGTACGCGTGAGGCGCTCGGCGATCTCGCCGCGCTCGGAACGCGCGCGAGCGCGCCCGTTCTGGCCGCGATCCGGAGCACTTCACCCGACGACATCCACACCGCCCTCGCCGAAGCGGTCGAGACCGGCTTGGTCGTCCGCGTATCGGACGGCTACACGTCGCCACATGACCGGATTCGGGAAGCTGCCTATGGCCTCGTACCAGAGTCCGATCGGCCGGCGCTGCATCTCCACATCGGGCGCGTGCTCCGGGCGGCCCGCGCGGAGCCCGACGCGGTCTTCGAGGTCGCACGCCACCTGAACCGCGGCTCCGAGCTGCTCACCGATCCCGAAGAGCGCGTCGATTCAGCGCGCATCAACCTGGAGGCTGCGCTTCGGGCCCAGGCCGCAGTCGCGCCTGCGACGGCGCTCGTCTACCTCCGGGCTGGCCTGTCGCTCCTGCCTGACGACGCATGGGAGCGACACCGCGAGCTGGCCTTCGAACTGCATCTCGTAACGGCACGGTGCCGGCTCGCTGCGGCCGAGTTCGACGAGGGCGCGCGGTTGCTCGACGCGCTGGCCGCCCGCGCGGTGGGTGCCATCGAGACGGCCGGGGTCGTCTCGGCCCGCCTCGACCTGGAGCTCTCGAACGGTCGCTACGTCGAAGCACTCGAGCGGATCCGTGCCTACGTCGCCACTCTCGACCGCGAGTGGAGCGGCGTGGCGTCCGACGAGGACGTGCAACGCGAGTACGATCGGTTGCTAGCGACCATGGGTGATCGATCACCCGAGAGCCTCGCCGATCTGCCGATCGTCAACGAGCCGACCCTGCGCGCGACCTTCGACGTATGCGTCCAGGGCCTGCCCGCCGCGTACTTCCTGGACAAGAACCTCTACGCCCTCATCGTCCTCTACATCACCCGGGCGAGCCTCGAGCTCGGGCTCACCGAAGAGAGCTACATCGGATACGCCAACCTCTGCCTGATCCTCGGAAAAAAGGTGGGCGACTACGACGTAGCGGTCCGCTTCGGCAGGCTCGCGGTCGAGCTGCTACGGCGCCGCGGCACGCCCGCCTACGCGCACCGCGCGCTGAACCTCATCGCGACCGTGATCATCCCGCGGACCGAGTCGCTACACGGCGCCTACGAAGTGACGCGGCGCTCCATCGATCACGCAGAGCGCATCGGCCTCCGAATGGAGTGTTCCTACGCCCACGGCACCCTGCTCGTCGGCTTGTTCTCGTGCGGTCGGAGCCTCGCGGAGATCGAGCGGGCTTCGAGCGAGGGACTCGAGCACGCGCGGCGCACCGGCCTGAGCTCGCGCGCCGACTACTTTCGCGCCAACCGCGGCCTCATCCTGGCGCTCCAGGGGCACACGACCGAGCTCGGATCGATCGCGCACGCAGACTTCGACCCTATCGCGTACACGCGGCATCTGCACACCCAGCCCGACGGCGCCGCCGCCATTTTCTGTCACGAGTTTCGCCATCTCCAGGCGCGCTACTTCGCCGGCGACTACGAGGCCGCCGCGGACCACGCCGATGCGATAGAGGCCGTCCTCTGGATCGATCCGCTCTTCATCGATGAGATCGAGTACCAATTCTTCGCGGCGCTCGCCTACGCCGCGCGGGCGAGATCGGTGGTGGGCGAAGAAGCCCAGCGATGTCTCGAGCGCGCCGAGCGCTTCCGCGACATACTCGCCTACTGGGCCGAGCGCGTGCCGCAGAACTTCGCGGTTCGGCAGCGCCTGATCGACGCCGAGCTGTGCCGCTATCGAAAGAGCGATGAAGAGGCGGCCGCCGCGTTCGAAGAGTGCATCGCGCTCGCGCGCACTCATCGTTACCTGCACCTCGAGGCGCTCGGCCTCGAGCTCTACGGCGCGCACCTCTTCGCGTGCGGCCAACCCGCCGCCGCAGAGGCATGTCTGCGGAGCGCGGCGGCGGTCTATCTCCGATGGGGCGCGTTCGGGAAAGTGAGGCAGTTGCGCGAGCGTCACGCGACCGTGGGCGAGACGGTCAGGGACGCGACGTCGGGTGGGATGGTCGACGCAGCCGCGGAACAGATCGATCTGGCATCGATGATCCGGACGCTGCAGGCGATCTCGGTGGAGATCGATCTCGACGCGTTGGTCGAGCGCCTCCTCAAGATCACGTTGCAGCAAGCGGGGGCCGATCGCGGCGTGGTGATCTTGACGCACGCGGGCCCGCGCATCGCGGCGGTAGCGACGTTGACGGGGGGCGCTTGGAGGGTCGAGCACAAATCGGATCCGCTCTCCGGGGATGCTCTCCCGTTGGCAGTGGTGAACTACGTCCTTCGCAGCAGCGAGCGGCTCGTGCTCAACGACGCCGCGGGCGCCACGGCGTTCGTCGATGACCCGTATCTGCGCGCAGGGCGCGCGCGATCGGCGCTCTGTGCGCCGATCGTCCTCCAGTCGAAGCTCATCGGCGCGGTCTATCTCGAGAACACGCTGACCACGCAGGCTTTTGCGCCGGCGGTGCTCGGCGCATTGGAGCTGCTCCTCGCCCAGGCGGGGATCTCGTTCGAGCACGCGAGGCTCTACGCCGAGCTCCGCCAGGCCAAGGTCTACATGGGGCACGCCGAGCGCCTGAGCGGGACGGGCAGCTTCAGCTGGCGCCCCCGGACGGGGGCGCACTTCTGGTCGGACGAGGTGTATCGGCTGTTCGGCGGCCCCGTGCCGGAGTCGGTCGCCGCGGCCGATCAGCTTCGGCGCCCCGCCGACAAGCGAACGCTGGAGTCGATGGCGATCCGAGCGGCTCGACTCGGCGACGCTCCCCATGAAGATCGGGTGCAGCTCTCGGACGGTTCGTCCAAGTACCTGACCGCGTTCGTACAAGATCTGGGGTCGTCCGACGATCCCGAGTACGTGGGAGCCGTTCGCGACGTGACCGATGTCCGCAGATCGGAAGAAGCGCTCGAGCGTACCAAGGCGGCGCTCGCGGACGTGTCGCGCGTCGCGACGCTCGGCGAAATGACGGCCGCCATCGCGCACGAGGTGAACCAGCCGCTCTCGGCCATCGGCCTGAACGCCAGGGCGTGCGTGCGTTGGTTTGGCGCCCCGTCGCCCAACCTCGAGGAGGCTCGGCAGGCGGCAGAGCGCATCCTGCGCGATGCAACCCGCGCGACTGACGTCATCGCGCGGATCCGTGCCCTGTTCCGGCCGTCGACCGGCGTGCGCGCACCGGTCGATGTGCACGAAGCGGTCCGTGAAGTGGTGACCCTGGTGCAGAGTCGGATCGCCCGCACGGGCGTGTCGACG
>CALKVR010001076.1 GCA_938004815.1 uncultured Polyangiaceae bacterium
CCTCCGGATCACGCGCCAGCGCGCGCATGATCGCCGGTGCCGTCGGTTCGGGGACCTCGGCCGCCGCCGGGATCGACAGGATGTCGCGCGCGTCCTCGTTCAGGACCTTCGCTGCCATGGCAAACGTCGTCGCGGCGCTGCCCCACGGAAGCTCACCCGTGATCAGCTCGAACGCGGTCACGCCCCACGCGAATTGGTCGGAGCGCGCGTCGGCGCCCTCACCGCGGAGCTGCTCGGGCGCCATGTAGGCCGGCGACCCCACGATGCTCCCCGTCTGGGTGAGCGCGGTCGACGCCCCGGGCACCGTCGGCGCCGACGGGTCGAGCGCGGTCGGCGCGGCGCGCGCGATGCCGAAGTCGACGAGCTTGGCGACGCCCGCCTTCGTCACGATCACGTTGTCGGGCTTCACGTCGCGGTGCACGAGCCCCTCGGCGTGCGCGGCCTCGAGCGCCCGCCCAAAGTCGTCGAGCCACTCGAGCCGGCGCGACAGCGGCGTGAACGCATCGCCGACGTACCGGCGGAGCGGCTCACCGTCGAGCAGCTCCATCACCAGGTAGGGCGAGCCCTCGTGCATCCCTACGTCGAACACGGTGGCCACGTTGGGGTGGCTCAGCGCCGACGCCGTCCGCGCCTCGCGTCGAAAGCGGGCGATCGCATCGTCGTCGGGTTTGTCCGAGATCACCTTCAGCGCGACCGAGCGGCCGAGCTCGGTGTCGGTCGCCCGGTAAACCTCGCCCATACCACCCTTGCCGAGGAGCGCGTCGACGCGGTAGCGGCCGAGGCGATCACCGGGCTCGAGAGGCATCGGCGTGCAGCGTAGCTCAGGGAGGATCCTTCACGAAGCATTCGCCCTCGCCACGGTAGTGACCGAGGGTGCGCGAGAGAAAGCGCACGAAATCCCCCAGGTTGTTCACGTCGGACGCACCACCGGTCCCGTACTGCCCGGCCGGGAGGGTGGTCAGCGCGACCGCATCCAGCTCCGTGAGATCGACGGCGCCGTCCATGTCGGCGTCGGCGTTGAAGATGGCATCGCCGCGCAACTTCGCGTTCGACGATTGCAGATCGTCGTAGAAGAAATGGTCGCCGTGGATGGTCAGCTCGACCGCGTCGGTGCCGCCCTCGGTCACGACGACGCCGGCGGTGAGCTTGCCATCGCGCTCGCCCTCGCACTCGTCGAGGAGCGTCGGCTCGCTGAACCCCCACTTGAAGGTCTTCGACATCCCGCCGGGCGCGGTGAGGGTCCCCTCGACGTAGGCGTGGTACTGGTTCATCGCCATCATGTCGGCGTCGGCCGCCGTGACTCCGCCCACGAGCGTCATGTTCTCGCGCGACGCGGGAGACGTCTGGTAGCTGACGAGCGTGTACCTCTTCGCCTCGAGCCCCTCGAAGGTCGTGACCGCTTTCACGCCCGGCTCGACGTGGTTCATCAGGTAGAAGCCCGTGTCTTCGGCCGCGACCTCGCCTGCCTCGTCTTCGACGCGCAGATCCCCGACCAGGACGAGGAACTTCGAGAATTGCACCGAATAGCCGTCCTCGAACTCGCCGGTCGGGATCTCGACCTCGATGTACTCCTCACCCCAGCTGGTGAAGCTCACCGAGCCCGTCCCCGCGTCCTCTTCACAGGCCGGCAGCAGGCAGAACGCAGCCACGACGCCCCATCCAAGCGATCTCTTCATCATGTCTCTCCTCGGCTGCAACGCAGGGTCACTCGAAGCTGAAGCGATACGCCGTCGACTTCTTCAGCCCGCGCGCGAACGCGAGGTGCACGGCGTGGTCACGCGCGACCTCGGCCGGTGTCGTGCCGTCTGGCAGCGTGTCGAGCTCGGCTTGGTCGAGCCAGACGGACGGGTCGATGGAGACAATGACGGTTCCGCCATCTTGCACATCCGTCTCGTCGAAGATACAACCGTCGATCTGCGTTCGGCCTTCTGCGTCGACGACATCCTCCGCGAGCGCGACGAGGCGAAACGCTTTGGTGACGCCGCCTTTGCTCGCGGTTCCATCGACGATTACGACCGCCGACGCCATCTCGGCTGCCATCGCGCCCTGGGCCGGGCTCTGGAAGCTGAAGCGCGCAGATCGGAAGAGCCCACTCACGCCCTCCCCTGCCCCGAGGTCGGCGGGCCCGGCGGCGAGATCGTAGCTCGCGGCGGTGAGCATCTCGCCCTTGGCGTTGCCCTCCTTGTAGTGACCGGGGTGGGCGTGGGCGACGCCGATCAACGAAAACGACCGCGGCGCGGTGCGGGCCTCGGCGCTCCCCTCCAGCGGCTCACCGTCGAAGTAGTAGAACGCTCCTGACGAGATCTGCACCTTCGTCAACGTGAACGTCCAGTCGAACGCGTTCGTGAACGAACTGCCCGACCGCAGCTCGGCGCGCGTGGCGAGCGTCACGCGCTTGCCCGTCGTCGTGTCGCCGTCTTCTTCGTCGGTCGCGCAGGCGCTCAAGAACGCTGATGCCCCCGTAGCCGCCGCGAGGCCGAGCGCGCCGAACGAGGCTGATGCGAAGAAGCGGAGAAAGTTGCGTCGCATGGGGTGCTCCTAGAGATAGACCGATGCCGTCGCGAGAAACGTGAAGGGCTGACCCACCGTGACGTGGGTCTGAGGAACGAGCCCGGGCGCGGCGCCACGCTCGAAGTTGGACGCGTACGAGAACTCGCCGTCGAACCAGCGCGCGTCGAGGAGGTTGAACACGTCGGCGCGGAGCTCGATCTCTTGCCAGCGCAGACCTGCGGTCGCGTCGACGAGGAACACGTCACGCCCGATCTCCGAGAACGGCAGCGGCCTCGCGCCGAGGAAGCTGAGACCCGTCCCGACCTTGAGGACGAGGGCGCGGTCGACGAGCGTCGCGAGGCGAGGCTGCAGCGACAGATCGCTGCGCGCCACGACCTGGGGTGCATAGGGCACGAGATCGCCCTCGGCCCGCTCGGCGTCGCCCTCGGTGAACACGGCACGCGTGAAGGTGACGCTGGTGGCGTTGACGAGCCACGGCACGGGCCGAGACGTCACCTCGAGGGTGAAGCCGGTGCGCGCCGTCGGCGGCGTCGGCTCGTTGCGCGCGACCGCCTCGTCGAACACCAGATCGCTCGACAGGCGCGTGTGAAACACAGCGGCTTTGGCGCTCAGCTCCGGGCCGACGGTGCCGCGCGCACCGCCCTCGACGGAGATCACCTCGGTGAACGGCGTCTTCTCGCCGTCGGCGAGGCTGCGCGCCTGAGGCGAACGAAAGCCGGTCCCGAAGCTCGCCAGGAAGTTGAGCCCCGGCACCGCCATCACGTCGACGAGCGCCTTCGGACCGAGGTGAAACCCGAGCGAGCTGCGCGTGACGCCCGCGTCGTCGCGGAGCGCGTCGAGCGCCGAGTAGAAGAGCCCGTCGGCGCGCAGCCCCGCGCGCATGCGTAGGCGGTTCCATGCCGTCAGCTCGCTCTCTACCCAGCCCGCGACGTTGGCGGCGTCGATCTCCGCGTCCACCACACGCGCGGTGGTGCGGTCATCGACACGCGACAGCCGAACCTGTGACTGATCGATCCAATCGCCGCGGGCGAAGAGCCCGATCGACACCTCGTCTCGGTTGGAGAGCCAGTCGAACCGCCGGGTGTAGGCGGCAGTGGTGCCCACCGTCTTGGCGCTGTTGGTCTGCTGGGTGTTGTCACCGCTCTGGGGGTCGACGAGATACCCGGTGAAGTCATGGCGGAGCTTCAGCTCGCGTGCGACGAAGAACGGGGCGAACGACCACCGATCGCGCGTCTCTTCGCCGCCCGCCTGCTGGATCTCTGCGACGACTTGGGCGCGGAGCGAGTCGCCCCCCTGCTTCGGATCATAGGTGTCGAACGGGTCCACGCGCCCGCTCCGCACATCGTCGAGGAGCAGCACACCCGCCGAATCGAAGCGCGCAGCGTAGAACGACGACATGATGCGCATCCGCGCGACGTCGCCTGCGTCGAACGCGATCTGACCGACGGCCGAGACGCGTCGAGCCGCGCGCGACTCACCGAACCCGTTGCCGGCCTGGGCCTCGACGGCTGCGAACGTCTCGCCATCGCCGTCCGGCGGCGCGTACGCGAGAAAGAGGCGCCGCTCGCCGAACATCCCCGCCGTCCCCGACGCGGTGAAGCCCGGCTCGTCGTACCCGAGACGAAAGCGCAGCGTGCCCGCGACCGCGAAGTCGCCTTGCCGGACGTCGTAGGTGCCCGGCAAGCTCTCGATGCGGGCGATCACTTCGGGCATCACGAAGTGGAGGTCGGCGTAGCCCTGGCCGTGAAGGTTGCTCACCTCGTTGACGGGCGCGCCCGCGACCCAGATCTCGACGTCTTGCCCATGCGACGCGTCGAAACCCCGAAAGAAGATCTGATGTGCCTTGCCTTGACCGCTGTGCTGCGTGACGGCGACGCCTGGAACGACGGCGAGGGCATCGCTCGCGGTGCGGTGCGGGGCAGCGCGCACGACGTCCCGCTCCACGACGGTCTCGCTGGCCGAGCCGGCCCGCTTCTCACCCTGCACGCGCACGGTCGTGGCCCCTCCATCGCCGTCGCCGCTCTCGGCTTTCGCCGACGCGGGCGCGCCCGTCTCTTGGCCCCACACGACCGCGGGAAACGACAAGAGAAGCAGCACACCGAGCCCGGCCCCGCGACCTAGGCCCGGCACGATAGGACGGACATGCATGACACGCTCGGAGGATTGGGTAGCACGCCGTCGGTCGCGTGTGCTACTACATACGCGTCATCGGCTCGGCCGGTTCCGCATGAGCGTCCTCCCTGTCCTATCCCTGGGCTTTCTCCTCGGCATGACCCACGCGACCGACGCCGACCACGTCGCGGCCATGTCGACGGTCGTGGCCGAGCGTCGGCGGCTTCGGAGCGCGGCGTGGGCGGGCACGCTCTGGGGCCTGGGCCACACCGCGATGGTGGTGCTGGTCGGCGGCGTCATCGTGCTCTTTCACCTGGCCGTTCCGCCGCGCGTGGCCCTCGCGCTCGAGCTGGGGGTCGCCGCGATGTTGGTTGCGTTGGGGGCGCGCGCCCTGTTCGGGGCTGCGCCCAGCGCCGCACCGCACAGACATGGCCCGCTCCGCAGCTTGGGGATCGGCCTCGTGCACGGCCTCGCCGGGAGCGCAGGCGTCGCGCTGGCGGTGCTGACCGATATCGAGAGCCCCGAGGTCGGCGTCGCCTACCTCGGGTTGTTCGGGGTCGGCACCGTTGCCGGCATGGCCATCGTCACGGTCGTCCTCGCGGTGCCGTTCCTCGTCGCGAGCGCGCGTTTCCGCGGCCTCGCGGGGCGCCTGGGGCGCGTTGCGGGCTGCGCGAGCCTCCTCTTGGGGCTCGCGCTCGCGTACCGCATCGGCTTCGTCGACGGCCTCTTCGTCTGAGCCCGCGAGGCTAGATCGGCTGCGTGCGCTCTTTGCCGGCCCAGCCGTGCGAGACGGTGACGATCGGCTTCTTGTCCTGGCTCATCCAGGTGCTCGAGAAGCCCATCTTGATGGGCCTGACGCGGGCCTCGTTCTGGCCGAACGACGGCAGCGAGCCGCGGAGCGACCCCATCATGCCGTTGATGCCCTTCTGCTCGTCTTCGTCCTCGCCCACACCCTTGATCTCGAGGATGGTCTCCGTCTGCACGATGGCGCTCGTCGCGACGCCCTTGCCCGTCTTGAGCGCGAAGGTCACCGGACAGCCCTCGGAGCTGGAGTTCACGTGCGAGCCGTTCACCATCACCGAGAGCGCGCCGAAGTGAAACCGCTCCTTTTCGTGCCGGTCGCGGCGGATGAGGAACGTGACGTTGTCGTCCGTCTTCATCGCCCAGATCTTGAGCTTGCCGGGCAGCTCGCGGACGAGTGAAAACTCGGTGGTCGTCTTGCTCGCCAAGCGCACGCCGAGCGTCTCGGCGTCGACGTAGGCGACCTTGGTCTCGTAGGTGAGCTTGTCAGCCGTCTCTTTGACGACCTTCTCGGCGCGCACCAGCTGCACGCTGCCGTACTGGTTGCCGTACCCGTAGTTGTTGCGCGCGTAGTTCTGGACGGTGGCGCTCTGGTTCAGGCTGCCCGACCAGTTCACCTCGGTGCCGCCGCTCGGGTACGACGTCGTGAAGCAGGTGGGCGCGCCCGGCAAGACGTTGCCCCGGTTGCGCGCCTCGGACTGCTCCTTGGACCCAGCGACCATGACATAACGGTAAGGGTCCTGCTGTCGCTTGAGGTGCTCGGGCACCTCGACGTAGAAGCCATCGACCTTCTCGGCGGCGGGGATGCTCTTGGGCATACCGCTCGACGACGTCGGCGCCGACGGCGCGGTGCCCTTGGGCAGCTTGTCGATCAGCGAGATCGACGCAGGCTTGGCGCGCTCGGCCTGGCTGACGCCGGGGACGAGCGCGACGCCCAGAGACGCGAGGACGACGGCAGCGAGGCGGGAGCGTTTCATGTCGATCTCCTCTTTGGCTCTTGGCCGTGGTCACAGCGTCCGGAGGTAGGCTTCGAGCGCGTCCATCTCTTCGGGCTTGAGGTGCTTCGTCTTGCCCATCATGCCGTCGGCCTGCACGAGGAGGTCACGCAGGTTCTCGAACCGACCGTC
>CALKVR010001077.1 GCA_938004815.1 uncultured Polyangiaceae bacterium
TGAAGTACAAACAAGCCCGCGCCGACACGGAGCTCCGCATCGGCGCGTCGAAGGCCACCGTCACCGCGCTGCTGGCGGTGACGGCCGACTGATCACGGAAAAATCTCGCGCTCTGTGTACACCTGCGCGATGCGCTGGAGCGCGACCGCGTACGCGGCCACGCGCATGTTGGTGTTGCGCTGGCGCGCCATGTCGCCGACCTCACGGTAGGCGCGACGCATCGCGCGCTCGAGGCGCTCGTCGACCTCTTCGAGCGTCCAGCTCTCGCTGCGCTTGTTTTGCACCCACTCGAAGTAGCTGACCGTCACGCCGCCGGCGTTGGCGAGCACGTCGGGGAGGATGTCGATGCCCCGCTCGAGCAGGATCTTCTCGCCCTCGGGCGCGCAGGGGCCGTTGGCGCCCTCGGCGACCACGCGCACCTGGAGGTTCCGCGCCTCTTCGGCGCCGACCTGGTTCTCGAGCGCGCAGGGGGCGAAGATGTCGGCCTTGATCTTGAAGAACTCGTCGCGGCTGATCGGCTTGCCCGCGGGGTAGCCCGAGATGGCGCCCGTCTTCTTCACGTACTCTTGGAGTTTGTGAGGGTTGAAGCCCTCGGGGTTGTAGAGGTACCCGGTGTGATCGCCGATCGCGATGGTGCTGACGCCCATCTTCGCGAGGATGACCGATGCGTGCGAGCCGACGTTGCCGAAGCCCTGCACCGTCATCGTCGAGCCCTCGAGGTTGAAGCCCCGCTCTTCGGCCCAGTAGGTGATGCAGTGCACGAGGCCCTGGCCGGTCGCCTTTTCGCGGCCGAGGGTGCCGCCCGAGGCGACGGGCTTGCCCGTCACGACGCCCCGAACCGCTTGGCGGCCCTTGCCGCCCGACATGTTCATGTACGTGTCCATCGCCCAAGCCATCGCCTGCGCGTTGGTGCCGACGTCGGGCGCGGGGATGTCGATGTCGGGCCCGATGTTGTCGCCGAGGGCGTGGAAGAAGCGGCGCGTGATGCGCTGCAGCTCGGCGCGCGAGACCGCGCGCGGATCGAACTTCACCCCGCCCTTGCCGCCCCCGTAGGGCAGGTTCATGAGCGCGCATTTCCACGTCATCATCGCGGCGAGGGCCTTCACGTCGTCGAGGCCCACCTGCTCGTGGTACCGGATGCCGCCCTTGTAGGGACCGAGCACGTTGGAGTGCTGGATGCGGTACCCCTTGAAGAGGCGAATCTCGCCCGAGTCCATCCGCACCGGAAAGTGCACGATGAGCTCGTTCTTGGGCTGCGAGAGGATGACGCGGACGTAGTCGGGCAGCTTGATGAGCGCCGAGGCGGCGTCCAAGTACCCCTGCACGACCCCGAAGAAGTCGTACTTCAACGTCGGCAGGACCTTCATCGATGGAGGCGCGGGGGGCGCCGATGGTTGTGCGGGCGTCGACTCGCTCATGGTTGGGCGAGGCTTTAGCCCGACCGCTCGGCGCCAGCAACGACAGCGTCATCGCTGCGCTGCGTCATGCCGCTCGGCTCAGCGAAGAAACGCGATGTAGAGATATGAAAGCGTGGCGGTGACGAGCAACGCATCGACGCGATCGAGGATGCCGCCGTGGCCGGGCACGATGCCGCCCGAGTCTTTCACGCCGACCGATCGCTTGAGGAGCGACTCGCCGAGGTCGCCGAGCTGGCCGAGGAAGCCCCCCACCAGGCCGAACGCGATCGCGTGCGAGACAGGCAGCGAGCGCAGGTAGAAGAACGAGCCGAGCAGCGCGCCGCCCACGCTCCCGGCGAGGCCGCCGAAAGCGCCTGCGATCGTCTTCTTGGGGCTCACGGCGGGGTACAGCTTGCGCTTGCCGAGGAAGCGGCCCGCAAAGTACGCGCCCGTGTCGCTGAGCCACGAGAGCATGAGCGAGAGCAGGACGAAGCCGGGGCCATCATCGCCGCCGTCGCGCTTGAGCAGCACGATCGCGGCCATGCCGCCGCCGATGTAGAGCGGACCGTACGCGTTGGCCATCAAGCGGAGCGCGGCCGTCGCCATGTCGCCCAGGCGCGCGAGCGCGATCAGGATCGCGACGATCGGCAACAGCAGAAAGAGCGCCAGCACCGCGCGGGCATCGAGCCCGAAGTAAAACAGCACCGCCAGGACGCCCTCACACAGCGCGACGCCCGCGAGCTGCGACGCGCGGTCGCCCGCGTGCGTCATCCCGAAGAACTCGAACGCGCCGATGGCGGTGGCGAGCGCGATGAACGCATACCAGGCCCAGAGCGGGCCCATGTAGAGGAGCAGGAGGATCAGCGGGGCCGCGACCGCCGCCGTCAGGAGCCGCATCGCCAGGTTCGAGGGGGCTTTCTTCGATTCGCCGTCGCTCAAGGGTCCTGACTCTGCTTTCGCTGCTGGTACACGCGGATCGCCTCGAAGAGATCGCTCTCGTCGAAGTCTGGCCACAGCTTCTCGGAGAAGACCAGCTCGGCGTTGGCGGCGCCGTACAAAAGAAAGTTGGAGAGCCGCTGCTCGCCGCCGGTGCGCAGGATCAGATCGGGCTCGCCCACGCTCAGGCTCGGCATGCGTGAGGCGATGAGCGCGGCGTCGATCTCGCGCGGATCGACGCGCCCCTCTTTCGCGTCGAGCGCGAGCTTGCGCGCGACCTCGGCGATCTCTTCGCGCGCGCCGTACGAGAGGGCGAGGGCCAGCGTCATGCCGGCGTTGTCTTGCGAATCGCGCGCCAGGGGGTCGAGCGCCATGCGTACGTACTCCGGCAGCCGCGACAGGTCACCGATGCCGACGAGGCGAATCCCGTTCTCGAGGATCTCGCCCCGCTCGCTGCGCAGAAACTCCTCGAGCAGCCCCATGAGCGCGTCGACCTCACCGCCGGGGCGGCCCCAGTTCTGCTCGCTGAACGCGTAGAGGGTGAGCGCGCCGACGCCGAGGCGTCGCGCCGCGCGCACCACGCGGCGCACGGCGGCGCTGCCGGCCTTGTGCCCCGCCTCGCGGCGTTCGCCGCGCGCGGTCGCCCACCGGCCGTTTCCGTCCATGATGATGCCGACGTGGCGAGGGAGGTCCCGTGCGAGGGCCCAGGTCATTCCAGGCGAGAAGGCTTTCCGCCTCCTCGGCGCCGTGTCAACTGCGACGAGCATGAGCCACGGAGTCGGACTCACGGTCACGCTCAGGCTGCGCCTCGGCTCGCACGACGCTCACTACGCCGGTGAGCTCGTCGACGGCGCGCGGATGCTCGGTCTCTTCGGGGACGTCGCCACCGAGATCTTGTGCCGTCTCGACGGCGACGAGGGCCTCTTTCGCGCGTACTCGATGGTCGAGTTCCTGGCCCCGGTCAGGGCCGGCGACTTCATCGAGGCCACGGGGGTCGTGACGCGGGTCGGCAGCACCAGCCGAACCATCGCCTTCGAGGCGAGGAAGGTGGCGCAGAACGTGCGCGACGCGGGCCTCGCCCCGTCGGCGGCAGACGCGCTCGCGGAGCCGATCGTGGTGTGCCGCGCCGTGGGCACCTGTGTCGTCCCGCGCGAGCTGCAGCGCAAGCCGCGCCTCGTCCTCCCCGCCCTCTCGTCGCCCGCGCCCACCTTCGCCGAGCTCCCCGAGCCGCGCCCGCTCATCACGCCCGCGCCGCACGTGATCGTGACCCCGCCGTCGAGCGACGTCATCCTCACCGCTGCGATCGTAGGGGCCGAGGTCACGCGCAAGCAGACGCCGCACGTGCCGATCACGGCGGCCGAAATCGCCGACGAGGCGGCGCGCTGCCGCGACGCCGGCGCCGCCGTCGTGCACCTCCACGTGCGCACCGCCGATGGCGCGCCGTCGCAGTCGACCGAGCTGTTCCGCGCCGCGATCGACGCCATCCAGCAGAAGACGGACGTCGTCGTGCAGACCTCGACGGGCGGCGCCGTCGGCATGTCCGTCGACGAGCGCGCCGGGCCGCTCGGCTGCGCGCCCGAGATGGCGACCCTCAATTGCGGGACCATCAACTTCGGCGACGACGTATTCGAGAACTCGCGACCATTGATCCGCGACCTGGCCAAGCGCATTCGGGCCGCCGGCAGCGTCATCGAGCTCGAATGCTACGAGGTCGGTCACGTCGACGAGGCATTGGCGCTCCTGAAAGAGGGCGCCATCGCCGAGCCGCTCCACTTCCAATTCGTGCTCGGCGTGCCCGGAGCGATTGGCGCGCGCGAAGACGCCCTACGTTTCTTGATCAGCCAGGTCCCCCCCGGGGCAACCTGGGGTGTCGCCGCCGTCGGTCGCCACCAGCGGCCGATGACCGAATTGGCGATGCGTCTGGGCGGGCATGCGCGGGTCGGGCTCGAGGACAACATCTACCTCGAGAAGGGCGTGCTGGCCGCGGGCAGCGCGCCGCTGGTGGCTCGAGCGGCGTCGTTCGCGAAGAGCATCGGCCGCGAGCCGGCCACGCCGGACCACGCCCGCCACCTGCTCGGGCTGCGCCCACGATCGTGATCCAGGATCGGTTCGGCCCGCTCCTGGCCCTGGCGCGCGCGCACCTGACGCGGCGCTGGCGCGCCCTCGCCGCGGCTCTCGGCGTCGCGCTCGTGAGCGGTGGCGTCGCGAGCGCGCTCCCCGAACGCTCGGAAGCGGGGGTGGCCGCCGCGTTGGCCAACGCCTCGGGCGCCCAGGTGGGGAGCGACGACTACGTCTGGGAGCCCTCGCGTGGGGCGTTCGAGGACGCCGTCGCGGGGCGCGGCGTCGTGTTCCTGGGCCGGACGGGCAACCACGAGCCGCGCGACGTCTACCGCACGCGGGTGCACGTCTCGCCCGGCGGTCGCCCCGTCTTCGCGCGGGCCGCGCAGGCGATCACGCGCACGGCGCTGGCCGACGAAGGCTCGCTCGCGATCGTGGGCGAGCGAGCCTTCTTCGTCTCGCGTTTCCGCGGCGAGGTGCAGTCGATCGGCGTCGTCGATCTGGAGACCGGCGAGACGCGGCGGGCCGCGCTCGTTCGACCCGCGACCGACGTCACGTTCGAGCCCGCCGACGACGCGCTCGTGCTCGCGTTGCCCTCGGGCCCCGCCGCGATCGCGTGGCCGGGCGCAGACTCGCTCGCGGGCGCGGGCGCCGGCGCGGTCGGGGTGCGGTGGACGGTCGAGGGCTCGCCCGCGGTCGTCGAGCGGGCCGAGGCCCCCCCCGAGGTCGAGGTCGCGGCTGTGGCCGCCGATGCCGTCGCAGGAGGAGAGGTGTTCCCGCCCCCAGGCGCCACCCCGCTCGGCGAGGGTGCGCACCCGGTGCTGTTTACCGTCGCTCGTCCGAACGGTCGTGTCGTCGCCATCGATGGGCGGCAGGTCGATCTGCACGTCGTCGATGGCGCGGCGACGCCGGGGACGCAGACCGGGTTCATGAGCGACGGCAGGATACCGCGCGAATGGGTCCAGCGCGGCGTCGTCTTCGTCATTGGTCTGCCGTCGTCGGCCGGCGCCGGTTCATTCAAATGGGGCGGCTGGGCCGCCCCCATTGCGATGAACCAGCCCGCGATCGCGTCGACCGAGTCGGGCGCCATGATGCTCGGCGGCTGGCCTCATGGTGAGTGGCTCGCGCCCGATATGGTGTCGGCCAATGCATTGGTCTCGACGACCGGAGGCGCCCCCTGGGCGCTCTGCGCGACCCGGGCCGGGCACGTATTGGTAGGTGAGAATGCGGGTGCCGACGGTGAGGTGTGGCGCGCCTGCGATGCAATGGTCAGCGGGGTCGGTCGGGTCGAGCTCGTCTCTGCCGAGGGTGAGGGCGTCGACT
>CALKVR010001078.1 GCA_938004815.1 uncultured Polyangiaceae bacterium
CTGGCGCACCGACCCGAGCATTCGTCGCGCGGTCGCCGAGCTCACGCTCGCGGCCTGCGACAGCGGCGACGCGACGAGCTGCCAAACGGCGGCTTCGCTCGCGCCCGAGGACACCGGCGGGCTCGTCGATCGAGAAAAGGCGGCAAACCTCGTCGCGCGCGCCGCGAGCTTGCACGAACAGCGCTGCGCCAAGAGAGACGTCAAGGGGTGCCGCCAGGGCGCGCTCCTCGCTTCCAGCCCGCGCGGCGGCAAGAACATCCCCCTCGCGATCGGCCTCTTCGAGAAGGCCTGCGCGCTCGGCTCGGCGATGGGGTGCTCGCGCGCCGGCGGCGCGATCGTCCGCGGCGCGGTGCCCGGCCGCGAGGC
Source organism: uncultured Polyangiaceae bacterium (assembly GCA_938004815.1). Taxonomy (GTDB): domain Bacteria; phylum Myxococcota_A; class Polyangia; order Polyangiales; family Polyangiaceae; genus Xiheicaenibacterium. The sequence goes on from CALKVR010001078.1 coordinate 367, forward strand.
GCCCGAGGGGGTGAAGCTCCTCGAGCGCGCGTGCGACGAGGGACAGCACGCCGATGCCTGCTTCGCGCTCGGCGATCTCGCGCGCGAAGGCAAGCTCGTCGCGGGCGGCGCGCCCGTGAGCAAGGCGCGCTTCGATCGCGCGTTCTCGATATCGCGCGCGCGCTGCGACCTGGGTGACTACGGCGGCTGCAGCGAGCTGCTCGGGTACATCGGCGCGGGGGTGATGGATGCCGACGCCGCGCGCGGCACGATCGACTACGTCGAGGCAGTCTGCGCTCGGGGCGACGCTCTCCTTTGCATGGATCTCGCCCAGACGTTGAAGCGCGGTCGGTTCGCGGACGACGCCCGCGCGAAGCGCGCGTTCGACCAGGCGTGCAACTTCGGGCACCCGATCTGCACGGCGAAGCCGACGCCGGCGCCCTGACGCGGCGGGCGGCGGCGGCGCCAGTTACCGATAGGCCAGAGCGCGGGCGAGCTCGGGGTGCATCGCCGCGCCGACCGCCGCGGCCATGCGAACGTGCTGATCGAGCTCCTCGGCGGCCGCGGGTGCGCGCGGGAGGAACCACGTGGCCCCTTCGTTCGTGACGCAGACTTCGCTCGCGACGCGGGCGATCCGCGTCAGGCAGTCACGGAGCTCGGCGCTGCCGAGGGCCGCCCGAACCGCCGCCTCCGACGGTCCGAGCACCTGGTAGGCGTCGTCGAAGGGGCCGTCGCCGACGCGGATGTCTCGTGACACCAGGTTGGTGAAGGCCTGGAACAGGAAGCGGTGACTCCCGGTGAGCACCTCGTCGCCGTTCCGCGGCTCGAACTTGGCGAGTCGAAACTCGCCGTGCACGGGCTTGGGCCAGCGAAGCGAGATCGCGAGCTGCGCTGGGCCGTTCAACGACGCGACCCCGAGCCGAAGAGGCACCCCGTCGACGACGCCATCGAGGACCCGGCGCGTCGCGTCGAAACGCATTCCGCGTGCGCGCCCGTACTCGTCCCAACCGTTCGACAGCGCGGCGACGTGGGGCCTCACGGGACACCGCGCGCGCCGCGCTCCCAGCGCTCGCGCTATCCGGGCAGCGGTGGCGAGCATGCCGGAGACGACCGCGGGCTGCTCCGCGACGTTCGGCACCTTGAAGCCGACGATGGTGTCGGTGAAAAAGAGCCCTTGCACCGAGCTCGCGACGAGGCTCGAGAGGAGCGCGCGGTCATCCTCGCTCTCGTCCGCGAGGAGGCGCCTCATCATCTCGGGGTCATGCGCGTTGATCCGCAGGGCTCGGTCCACCTCGGGGACACCGATCTGCACGTCGGACCCGCCGAAGACGCGGCTCATCAAGCCCTCTCTCCGGACGTCGGCGCCCATGTCGAGGCCTGGGCAGAGCTCGACCAGCACGTTCGTCCAGCGCGCGATGCCCCGCGACGTGTTCGCCTCGTCGCCGAGCTTTGCGCTCGTCGAGTGGCTGCACACGATCGCGCTCGAGCCGTCGACGGCCCCATACAGGGAGTCGTTCAACGTGCTCTCCGGAGAGATCGAGCCAAGCCGCGACGCGAGCTGGGCGAAGGTGTCGCCCTCGCGGTAGACGGCGGTCACGCGGCGCGCCGAGAGGCCGACAGCGGCGCCGAGACTGCCCCACGCCGGGTTGGGGCTCTCTTCGATCAGCATCCATGGAGCATAGGCGGTCGCCCGCCTCGGCCAGCCCCGAAACGCGCCCAGAACGTCAGCGCTTGGCGTCGATCGTCAGCTTGATGAGGACATCGTCCTTGATCAGGTTGTCGGCCTGGCCCGCGTAGTTGATGTTGAAGTCCTTGCGGTTGATGGCGAACTCGGCCTTGCCGGTGACCTTGTCCTTCTCGATCTTGATGGTGGCGGGGAACGAGATGCTCTTCTCCACGCCGTGAAGGTTGAGGTTACCGGTGATGGTGTGGGTCGCGCCGTTCGCGCCGCCCGCCTTGATCTCGGTCGAGGTGAACGTCGCCTTCGGGTAGGTCTCGACCTCGAAGAAGTCCTTGTTCTTGAGGTGCCCGTCGAGCTTGGCGTCGTCGGTCTTCACGCTATCCATCTGGATCTCGATGAACAGCTTCGACGTCTCGGGCTTGTCGCCCTCGACGGCGACCCAGCCGCTGAATTTCTCGAACTTGCCCTCGTGGCTACCGGTGACCTTGGCGCCGACGAACTCGATCTTGTTGTCGCCCGGCTCGAGCTTGACCGCGCCCGCAGGGGCCTCGGGCGCTGCAGCTGCCGTCGCCGTGGCGGTTGCGGTCGCAGCGGCCGACGTCGCCGGCTTGGCGCTCGTCGCCGGCTTCGCCGCGCTCGGGACAGGCTTGGCGCTACCGACCGTTGCCTTCGGTGCATCCGCGGCTGGATCGGAGCAGCCGGTCGTGAGGCCGAACAACGTCGAGAGACCCAGGATCGCGATGGCTCGTTTCATGGCCGCGAGCCTGGTCGGGCTCACCCGCGAAGTAAATAGCTTCAACAGGTGGTTGCGAGGAAGCAACCCACGATGCCCGCAGCAGGGCGAGCGCTACTGCGCGGTGCGCTGCTTCGCTCGATGCTCGTGACTAAGG
>CALKVR010001079.1 GCA_938004815.1 uncultured Polyangiaceae bacterium
AGGTAGAGGGTGCCGCCGTCGGCGAGCTCGAACCGGCCCGCGCGATCCTCGAGGGCGCCCGCGAACGCGCCCTTCTTCCAGCCGAAGAGCTCGCGCTCGAGCGCGTCGCCGCGAAACGCGGCGCAGGTGACCCGAATGAACGGCCGGTCCTCGCGCGTCGAGCCCACGTGGATCGCGCGCGCGACGACCTCTTGCTCGCAGCCCGGCTCGCCCTCGATCAGGACGGTCGAGCGCGACGCCGCGACCTCCTCGATGCGCTTGGCGACCGCGCGCATCGCCTCGCTCTCGCCCGCGATCTCGCCGTAGTCGATCGGATCGCGCTGCTCGCGCTCCAGGTAGCCCGCGTAGTGGGCGAGCTGTTCGCGGAGCTTTTTGTTCTCGCGGACGGTCGCGAACGTGCGGATACCCTGGCGTAGGATCGCGGCGAGCTCCTTCGAGTCCCACGGCTTTTGCACGTACCGCTCGACCGCGCCCGAGTTGATCGCCTCGACCAGGACGGGGATGTCCGCGTACGCCGTGAGGAGGATGCCGACCGCGTCGGGGCGCTTGTCCTTGACCCGACGCAGGAACTCGATCCCGTTCATCTGCGGCATGCGCTGGTCACTGATCACGACCGCAGCGTCGACGCGGTCGAGGAGCTCGAGCCCGGCCTGGCCGCCGAGGGCGTAGTAGAGCTGAAACGACTTCCGGAAGGCGAACCGGAAGGCGTCCAGGTTGTCCTCCTCGTCGTCGACCACGACGACCGGGAAGTTCTGAAAGGCGAGCTCTTCCATGGGGCCGCCCGGATGATAGTCCGAGGTGGGGCCCCCCGCCCGCCTTGCGCCCTGTGTTAAGCTCCCGCCCCCTCACCCGCTACCGGAGCCCCAGCCATGTTGGACGACATCGTGAAAGACCTCCGCGCCTCCTCCGACAAGGCGCTCGAGGCGTTGCGGCGAGACCTCGCCAAGGTGCGGACGGGCCGCGCCCACCCCGCGATGCTCGACGGCATCCGGGTCGACTACTACGGCACGCCCACCCCGCTGTCCCAGATGGCCAACGTGAACGTCCCCGAGCCGCGGCTGATCACCGTGAAACCTTGGGACAAAGGGCAGGTCAAGGCCGCAGAAAAGGCGCTCCGGGAGAGCGATCTGGGGCTGAACCCGCAGGTCGACGGCGACCTCATCCGCATCCCCATCCCGGCGCTGACCGAGGAGCGGCGCAAGGAGATGGCCAAGCTCATCCGCAAGAACGGCGAAGAGTGCAAGGTCGCCATCCGCAAGCACCGCCGCGACGCGATCGAAATGCTCGATCAGGCCGAAAATGAGGGAGAAATGAGCGGCGACGACGCCGAGCGCGGGCGGAAGAAGGTCGAGGAAGTCGTCGCGGACCTGGTGAAATCCGTCGACACCACCGTCTCCGCCAAGGAGAAAGACCTCCTCGAGGTGTGACGGGGCGGCCCGCTCCGGCACTCGGCCGGATGTGGGTCCCGACCTCCCGAACGACGTTGCCTTGACAGGTTTTTGCCTTAGTGGGACCGTCCAAATCGATGGCTCGAGCGACCCCGTTCAGCGTAATCGCGGCGGGCGTTTCCGACGTTGGGCGCCAGCGCGAGCACAACGAGGACAGCTACGCCATCGATCTGGATCACGACCTCTTCGTGGTCGCCGACGGGATGGGGGGCCACCAGGCCGGTGATGTCGCGAGCCGGCTGGCGACGTCGACCATCGCCGACTTCTTTCGCACCCTCGCCGGTGAAGACGTGACGTGGCCCACGCACTTCGACCGTTCGCTCTCGGACGAAGAGAACCGCCTCATCACCAGCATCGGCATCGCCAACCGCCGCATCTTCGAGCAGAGCCAGGCGACCCGCGCCCACCACGGCATGGGCACGACGGTGGTCGGCGCCCACTTCTCCACGAAGAAGAAGCGGATGTTCATCGGCCACGTCGGTGACAGCCGCGCCTACCGTATCCGCGAGGGAAAGATCCAGCAGCTCACGCGCGATCACTCGCTCGCGAACGAGCCGCCGTTCGACCTCACCGAGGCCGAGCGCGCCGAGTTGCCCAAGAACGTGATCACCCGCGCGCTCGGCATGCAGGACAACGTCGTCGTCGATCTCACGCACGACGAGGCGCGCGTCGGCGACTGCTACATCCTCTGCTCCGATGGTCTCTCGGGCATGCTCTCGGACGAGCGCATCTTGGCCCTCGTGCAACCCCTCGCCCTTTCGGCCGCGTCGCGCTCGATCACCAAGACCGATCTAGAGGAGCTCTGCCGCGCGCTCATTCAGGGCGCGAACGACGCGGGCGGCGATGACAACATCACCGCCGTCGCCGTGTTCATCCAAGAGCACGAAGACACGGTGCCCGCGTCGCGCCGCACCGTTCAGACCGAGACCCCCACGCCGCCGCCCCCCTCCGGCGCCGCGCGCTGATCGTTCGGCTCAGCTCACTCTTCGGGCTCGGGCAGGCCGGTGCAGTTCTTGAGCGCGACGTAGCCGTTCAGCGAGCACGCTTCGGGCCCATTGATCACGCGGTCGCAGTCGAACGCGAACCATGCCTCGCCAGGCTTGATGTACTGGCCCTTCTCGGTCTCGATCCAAAACGTGCACTGCGCGTCTTGCGGGGTGGAGTAGACGTCGCCGCCCGTCTGCGACGAGGCGTACTTGATCTGCCCGGTCGCGGGGGCGTCGATCGTGTTCGTGTCGGCGAGCGTCGGCACGTCGATCTGGAGCGTCGCGGCCGCGTCGAGATCTGCGGAGATGATGAAGCCCCCGCCCGCGCTCTTCACCGTGCAGACGACGCCCGAGTTGCTCGCGCCGTCGGCGACGAGCTCGGGCTTGCCGGTGTCGCCCACCGCGCCGAGCACCTCTTGGTGGTTGGCCACGTTGCAGTCGATGCCCGAGTCGGTGAACTGGACGAAGAACGCGCCCGTCTGCGTAGGCGGCGGCGGGTCCTCACACGCGACCGCGGTGAGAGAAAGGAAAGCCGCACAGACGCCGCCCCAAAGCCAAACCGCTCGCTGTCGCATACCCCTACTTACCTTACGGGCCGGGTAGGGGGCAAATGGCGCCGCGTCGCCGGGCAGGTTCGCGTCAGGCCCGGGCGAGCGACGCTTCGAGATCCGCCCAGAGATCCGAGGCGGCTTCGACCCCCACCGACAAGCGGACGAGGCCGTCGGCGATGCCCAGGGCGGCGCGCTGCTCGGGCGGAACGCTGGCGTGCGTCATGATGGCCGGGTGCTCGGCCAGGGACTCGACGCCGCCGAGGCTCTCGGCGCAGGCGAATATCTCGAGCGAGGACAGGAAACGCCGCGAGGCCTCGAGACCGCCGGCGAGGACGAAGCTGATCATCGCGCCGAAACCCCGCATCTGTCGCTTGGCCACCGCGTGGTTCGGGTGCGACGACAGGCCGGGGTAGTACACGTGCTCGACCCTCGGGTGGGCGCGCAGCCGCTCGGCGATTGCCGCCGCCGTCGCCGAGGCGCGCTCGACGCGCACCGGCAGCGTCTTGATGCCGCGGAGCACCATGTAGCAATCGAAGGGGCTCGGCACCGCGCCGATCGCGTTCTGCAAGAAGCGCAGTCGCTCGGCGAAGGGCTCGTCGCTCGTCACCACCGCGCCGCCCACCACGTCGGAGTGACCGTTGAGGTACTTGGTCGTCGAGTGGAGCACCGCCGTCGCGCCGAGCGCGAGCGGGCTCTGCAGCATCGGCGTGGCGAACGTGTTGTCGACGACGACCCGCGCCCCGGCCTGCTTCGCGATCTCGGCGATGGCCGCGATATCGAAGATCTTCAGCATGGGGTTGGTCGGTGTCTCCAGCCAGATCATCTTGGTCTGGGGGCGGATCGCCTGGGCGATCGATGCCGGGTCGGACAGATCGACGAACGAACAAGCGATGCCCAGCGGGCGCATGACCTTGTCGAGGATGCGGAACGTGCCCCCGTAGACGTCGTCGCCCGACAGCACGTGGTCGCCGGGCGAGAGCGTGTGGAGCACCGTCGTCGATGCCCCGAGCCCGCTGGCGAACGCGAAGCCGTGCTGGCCGCCCTCGAGCGCGGCCACGCAAGCCTCCAAGGCGTTCCGCGTGGGGTTGCCGCTGCGGCTGTACTCGAAGCCCTGGTGCTCACCGGGCGAGGCTTGCGCGAACGTGCTCGCCAGCACGATCGGGGTCATGACCGCGCCGCTCACCGGATCGGGCGGCTGCCCGGCGTGAACGGCGAGGGTGTCGAGAGACAGGGGACGCGCGCTCGCCGACGCCTTCATGTCGAAAGGATCTCGAAGCTGGGGTGAGTAACGGGGCTCGAACCCGCGACAACCGGTACCACAAACCAGTGCTCTACCAACTGAGCTATACCCACCGAAAACAAGGCCTTTTCTGGCCGAGAGGTAACCTACTCCGGGCCCTCGGGAGCTGCAAGGCTCTACACCTTCCAGTAGGCGCGGGCGGCGTCGCGGGCGCGCTCGACCTCGAGCGACTGACGGGTGGAGAGCGGCGAAACCGACGCCGCAGGCGCGTCCGCTCTGCCGGATCGGCCCGACGCGGCCTCGAGCGCCGCAGATAGGCTGGTCTCCAGCCCTTCGAGATCGTAGCCGCCCTCGAGGACCAGGCCGATGCGTGCGCCCGCGTGGCGCTCGGCCACCCGCCCGAGACCCCGCGCCATGCTCGCGAAGCCGTCGGCCGAGAGCATCATCCCTGCCAGCGGGTCGCGCGCGTGGGCGTCGAAGCCCGCCGAGACGAGGACCAGCTCGGGCGCGAACTGGTCGAGGACCGGCAAAACCACACGATCGAACGCCGCCGCGTAGACGGCGTCGCCCGCGCCCGCGGAGAGCGGGATGTTGAGCGTGAACCCCTTGCCCTCGCCGTCGCCGACCTCGGCCGTGGTGCCGCTGCCCGGGTAGAACGGCGCCTGGTGGAGCGAGACGAAGAGGACGCGCGGGTCGCGGTAGAAAGCGTCTTGCGTACCGTTGCCGTGGTGGACGTCCCAGTCGACGACGGCGACCCTCGACAGGCCGCGCTCGAGGGCGTGTGCGGCGGCGACGGCCACGTTGTTGAGCAGGCAGAACCCCATCCCGCGGTCGGGGCGGGCATGGTGACCGGGCGGGCGGACGAGCGCGACCCCCGTCCCGCCGCCGGGGGCGTCGACGAGCGCGTCGACCATGGCGAGACACCCGCCGGCCGCGCGGCGGGCGGCGGCGACCGAGCGCGGGCCCAGGTAGGTGTCGTCGTCGAGCGCCGAGAACAGGCCCTCGCTCTGCTCGAGCAAGTCCACGTACCGCGCGTCGTGCACCTTCGCGATCTCGTCCTCGGTCGCGTCCCGAGGCGCGAGGGTCTGGAGCTCGGCCCCCGCGCCCCCTAGGGCCGAGAGCGCGTGGCGCGCCGCGAGCAGGCGTTCGGGCCGCTCCGGGTGGTAGCCGCGGGCCCGGTGCTCGTCGAAGAGCGCGTCGTCGACGACGAATGTCGGGCGCAGGAGACCAGCCAAGGGCTGGTAGTTACCAGGCGCCGGAGGGGTCGACAAGGCGAGCGCCGGGTGGGGGCCGCCTATCGCTTCTACTCTCGAGTCGGCGGGTGGTAACGTGAGCGACAACGATCCGGAGGGGGCCCCCTGACGGGGTCCCGTGGGGACGACGCCCGATGCGACTGAAAATCATCGCCCTCTTTTCTGTCATCGTCCTCGTCGTTGGAGGGCTCTCCTACATGCTGTCGCGGGCCGCGGTAAAGCCGCTGCTCATGCCGGATCCTGCCGCCGCGCAGCGCGCGGTCGGTGCCGCCGTCGCCCAGCTCGAGGTCGAGGGCCTCGGGGCCGAGCGATGGCTCGATGGGCGTGCCGCCGACCCGGCGCTGCGAGAGCCGTTCGAAGCCGGCACCGAGAAGGCGAAATCGGAGACGGCCACGTCCGCCTGCAACAAGGTCAGCGAGGCCGCGGCCAGCGCGCCCGAGCTCCAGGGCATTCGCCCGGCGCTCGTGCTGCTCGTCGACGACAAGGGCAAGGTCCTTGGCCGCGACGGCTCTTCGATGATGCGCGGCGATGATCTCGCGGCGGCGTACCCGTCGCTCAAGACCGCGCTCGAAGGCGGCACGTCGATGAGCGACGTGTGGGTCAACAAGGCGCGCAACGAGCAGATGCTCGCGTCGTTCGCCCCCATCCGCGGCGGCGATGGAAAGATCCTCGGCGCCATCGTCTTCGGCAGCTCGTTGAACGACGAGCGGCTCACGTCGGCGAGCGACAAAACGAGCGGCTATCCGCTCGCGTTCGCCATCAAGGCGGACAAGGCGCTCCACGTGGTGGCCAAGAGCTCGAGCATGGACGAGGCCCTGTCGACCGCGCTCGCCACCGGCACCGCCGCCGAGACCGCGCTCCAGGCCCTCGAGACCGGCAA
>CALKVR010001080.1 GCA_938004815.1 uncultured Polyangiaceae bacterium
ACAAATCGCTACGGGCGACCAGCCTCGTGCGCTGTTCGTCGATGCCGTCAACGTGTATTGGGTCAACCAGAACGGCGGGTCTATCATGAAAGCACCGCTCGACGGTGGCGCGACCATCGAGCTCGCCTCGAACGTGACACCGGGTACGCTTGCGGTGGACGAGACCTCCGTTTACTGGACCCACTCGCTCAGCGCGGTTTCCAGGGTCCCGATCGTTGGCGGCGCGGTGACGGCTGTTACGAGCGGCCAGCCGGGGCTCGCCAGCGTCGCTGTCGACGCCACGAGCGTCTACTGGACCAACGGCGGAACATCCGAAAACGACTACCTGGACGGATCGATCATGAGAGTCGCCAAGTAGGCTCCAACTCGTGTCCTCGCGAACGCTTGCCGCCCGTTGGGTATTTCTCGTCGGGGGGTGGATCTCGAACTGAGATCCTGTCCGCGGAATCATGTCAACAGAGGCCATCTGCACGAGGACCGTGAGACCCGGAGCCCGATGGCGGGGGTGAAGGCCGCGTCCCGCGGCCGAGGGGGGCTGCGTCAGACCCCCTGGCTGGAACGCTCTGCGGGGACATCGCGGGCGGAGAAGTGGCTTCAGCCTGGCGCAGACGTTTGCGGGACCTCAGGTGAGCCAACGTGATCAACCTCTGCGAAACATCGCAGAGGGCGTCAGCTTCAGACCCACACCCTAAAGTCACACCGGCACGGGGCGCAGCACCACGACCGAGTAACCTACCGCGGTGCCGGACCCGACGTTGGCGTAGCCGTGGCGCTGATCACCGCGAAAGACGACGACGTCACCGGCGGCGAGGACGAACCGCTCGCCCGATGCCATGAGCTCGATCGTGCCCTTTTCGCACGCGAGGTACTCGCGTGTCCCGGGGGTGTGCGGCGTGCCCGACATGCGCGCGCCCGGCGGCAGCTCGAGGCGCTCGAGCACCATGTTGGGGACGCGGTGGGGGAGGAGCGACCGCACGAGGACACCGCCGCGCTCGCGTACGGCGAGGGTGTCGCGCGCGTAGTGGCGCGCGGCCGGTGACGGGCTCTGGAGCAGCTCTTCGAACGGCACCGCGAGCGCCGCGCTCACCTTGGTGAGGACGCCGAGCGTCGGGTTCGCGGCGCCCGACTCGAGGTTGGCCCAGGTCGCGCGGGGCAGGCCGGAGGCCTTCGACATCTGCTGCTGCGTCAGCCCGCGCGACTCTCGCAACGTCCGGATGTTGTGCGCCAGCCGACCCGCGAGCTCACCGATGTCGACCTCTTCCATGGCCGTCAGGCGTCGGCCGGCACCGTGGTGGTGCTCGATGAGGTCGTCGCCGTGCTTTCACCCCCCCGGCCGCCCTCGCTCTGCGAGGGGGGAGCTTCGCTCCACGCGGGCAGGACCGCTTCGGAGGTGAGCCACTCTTTGACGGTGATGCGCCCGCCGAGGTTCGGCCCCGGGAACGAGCCGGTCTGGCGGCGCGCCGCGAGCAAGGCATCCTTTTCGCGAAAGCGATCGATGGCCCACGTGGCGAGCGCGTCGTCGCCGGTGGGGAGCGAGTCGGCGGCGAAACGGCGGACGTGCAGATCGAGCCGATCGACATCGCCCGCGAAGCACGCGAAGAGGCTGGGCGGCCGCTCGCCGTCGTAGCCGATGGTGACGTCGTACACGGCGTCGAGGTGATCGCGGAGGCCGGTGGCGGTGAACACGAAGCCCTTGGTGCGCGGGACCAACGTGTGCTGCGGCACGTACTGCCCACGCTCCTTGGCGAACGCCTGCGCGGCCGCGAGCTTCTTCGGCGTCAGGCGCGTGCCCTCCAGAAACGACACGAGAAAGAGCGGGATCGACTCGGCCTTGTACTTTCGGAACAGCTTGTCGATGTTGGCCTTGTCTTTCAGCCAGTCGCGGTCGACGAAGAGGCAGTCGAGCAGCCACATCCCGACGCCGGGACCGGGCACGTACTGCACCACGCGCTTGACGAACCACTTCATGTCGCCGAGCCGCCGCGCTCGCCATCCGAGGCAGAGGAGCAAGAGGACGTCGGTCATGCTCTGGTGGTTGGCGAGGACGAGCGCGTTCTCACGGGGGAGGATCGCGTCGCCGGTGACGCGGACCTCGATCCGGTTCTGGCGCTCGGCCATGAGCACCCACATCCCCCAGATCGATCGCGCGCACCACCGGTTGATCCGCCGGACGGCGCGCCGCGAGATGGGCAGGAGCACGAAGCTCGCGGCCTGCACCACGTTGAGCACGACGATCAGGTACGCGAACGAGAGCGCGCCGATGAAAAGCCGCAGCAGGCGAGCCATCGGCAGGCCGTACCACAAGGGCTCGGCCGCGGGCACCCTCCGGTGGCAATCCGCCAACTCGTTGGCAAGGGTGCCATCCGGATGGCGAGGAGGCCTCAAGCTCTGACGCACGAGAGGGAGAGGTGACGCGATGAGTCAGACACACGACGTTCGGGGCAAGGTGGCGGTGGTGACCGGCGCGAGCCGTGGCCTGGGCAGGGAGCTCGCGCGCTCGCTCGCCCGGCGCGGAGCGAGGGTCGTCTTGGTCGCCCGCGACCCCGCGCGGGTCGAGGCGGCCGCCCGGAGCATCCGGGACGAGGGCGGAGACGCGATCGCGCTCGCCTACGACGTCTCCGACAAGGAGGCGGTCCATCGGATCGCGGCGCTCGCGGCGGAGCTCCGGGGCGACGTCGACATCCTCGTCCACAACGCGAGCACGCTGGGGCCGGTGCCGATGCCGCTCTTGCTCGATCTCGACTGCGAGGCGCTCGAGGACGTCGTGGCGGTGAACCTCGTCGGCCCCTTCCGTCTGACCAAGGCGATCGCTGGTCCGATGGCGCTCCGTGGAGCCGGCACCGTCGTGTTCGTCTCCTCGGACGCGGGCGTCTCGGCCTACCCGGGCTGGGGCGCGTACGGCGTCACCAAAGCAGCCGCCGATCACCTCGCCCGTTCGTTCGCGGCCGAGCTCGAAGAGCACGGCGTGCGCGTCTTCGCGGTCGATCCCGGCGAGATGGACACCGACATGCACCGCGACGCGCTGCCCGACGCGGACCCCTCCACCCTCGCGCGACCCGAGGCGGTCGCCGAGATCGTGGCGTCGATGATCGAGTCGCCGGCCCGGGCCGCGAGCGGCCGGCGGCTCGAGGC
>CALKVR010001081.1 GCA_938004815.1 uncultured Polyangiaceae bacterium
GGCCCGCCGAGATCGTGGCCGAGATGGCCGAGCTCGGCTTCCTCGGCATGGCCGTGCCCGCCGAGCACGGCGGCGCCGGCCTCGATCACGTGAGCTACGCCATCGTCGTCGAAGAGATGAGCCGCGCGTGCGCGTCGACGGGCGTGATCATGAGCGTCAACAACTCGCTCTTCTGCGACCCGCTGGTCAAGTTCGGCACCGACGATCAAAAGGCGCGCGTCCTCGCGCCCACCGCATCCGGCCAGATGCTGGGTGCGTTCGGCCTCACCGAGCCGGCCTCCGGCTCCGACGCGCGCATGATGAAGACGGTGGCCGAGGCGCAGGGCGACGGGGGCTTCATCCTCAACGGCGCCAAGAACTGGATCACGAACGGCCCGCACGCCGAGCACATCCTCGTCTTCGCCATTTCCACCGTCGACCCGGTCAAGCCCAAGCACACCGCGATGCTCGTCCGCCGCGGCGCGCCCGGGTTCACCGTCGCCGCGCCCGATCACAAGCTCGGCATTCACGCCGCCCACTCGGCCACGATCTTCTTCGAGAACGTGCGCATCGCGAAGGACGACGTCGTCGGTGAAGTGGGCGGCGGGTTCAAGGTGGCGATGAGCACCCTCGACGGTGGTCGCATCGGCATCGCCGCCCAGGCGGTCGGCATCGCCCAGGCCGCCTTCGAGAAGGCCGCCGCCTACGCCAAGGAGCGCCACTCGTTCGGCGTGCCCATCGCCGATCACCAGGCCATCCAGTTCATGCTCGCCGACATGGCGACCGAGCTCGAAGCCGCGCGCCTCTTGGTCATGCGGGCCGCCCGCATGAAAGACCTGGGGCAGAAGCACACCGCGGAGAGCGCGATGGCCAAGCTCTTCGCCTCCGAGATGGCGACGCGCGTCACCCACAAGGCGCTCCAGATCTACGGCGGCTACGGCTACTCGGTCGAGTACCCGATGGAGCGGCACTACCGTGACGCGCGCATCACCGAGATCTACGAGGGCACGAGCGAGATCCAGCGGATCGTCGTCGCAAACGCCCTCTTGCGTTGAAGAGCCCGACGAGAGCGACGAGCCCGGCCAGGGCCCCCGTCGAGCTCGCCGGCCCCCCCGCCGAACCGCACGAACAGCCGTCTTCGTCGGCGTCGTCTTCGGCGGGTGGGTCCTCGTCGGGCGGCGCGCCGCCCTCACCGCCGCCGCCAGCGCCACCGACGGGCGGCAGCGAGCTGTCCACGACCACCGTCCAGGTCGCCGTCTCTTCGAGCAGCCCCTCGGGGTCGCTGCGAACGAGCGCCGTCTCGTCGCGCACCGTCACCGAGACGGTGTGGGGGCCGTCTGCGAGCTGGAGCACGGCCGGATCGAGCGGGAGCACCGAGCCGTCCCACGAGGTGATGACACCGTCGACCGACCAGACGAAGTCGAGGTCGGCGAGCTCGGGCACGGTCACCGAGAGCGGCGACGGACCGACGGCGGGGATGGCGGTGCCGTCGGGCGGGCTCGTCTCGTCGATCAACGCGCGAAGCTCGGCGAAACCGAGCACCATCGCCTCTGCGCAGACCGGGCAGAACTCTCGCCCGAGCTCGCGCATCCGGCAGTTCGGGGCCGGGCGAAAGATGTCCTCGGTCAGGTACCGGGCGCCCTCGTAGGCCCCGATCGGCTCGTAGAGGCTGGTCGCGGAGGCGATCGGCGTAGGGATGGGGGTACCGGGCGTGACCCAGGGGCTCCACTTGAGCGGATCGAGGTTCTCGAGCGCCGCGACGTTGGGCTCCGAGTCGCCGGGCGGGTAGCCGGGGTACGGCACCTCGTACTCGTCGGCGAGACCGGCGAACGAATGGCCGAGCTCGTGCTCCATGATCCGCACCGCGTCGGGGTGAGACGACACGACCGCGATCGTCCCGCCCGAGCCGCCGTACTTGGGCGCGTTGACGAGGCACATCGGTACGTCGAACTCCGGAAAGCGGTCGTTTATCTCGCCGAGCACACCCCCGGTCGAGATGCCGATCAGGTAGTCGATCCCCTGGTAGCCGAACGTCGCGTCGAAGGCGGTGTCGACGTCGGCGCCGGTCATCGGATCGTCGGCGCCGCTCTCCGGCGACGGGACGAAGAGGGCCCACACGTTGAACACGGGGGCGTAGCTCGCGTAGGTCGAGGCCGTCCGCAGGCTCTCGGCCACCGCGGCGGCGTCGGCATAGAACGCGTCACGCTCGGCGGCGGTGTAGCCATCACCCACGATCACGAAGTCGACGCGGCCGCCCGGCGCCCCCGTCTCGAGGAGGGCCTGGCAATCGCCCGCGCCGGGCGGACACTCGGCGCGCGCCGCGCCTGCCCACGCAGCCAGCACCGCGGCCGCCGCCGCGCCGAGGCGCCTCACGGCCAGATCACCATCATCCGCTCGTCGTCGACGGCCTTGATCTCGATCCGCTCGCCGTCCCGGGGAGCGGGCGCGCGAACCACGAACGCCGTTCGGGCGGCGGCGTGGCCGGCCGGGTGCGCACCTCCGCCGGCACCGCCCGGAGCGACGTGGAGATCCCGCCGAACCGCGACGTCGCCCTCCGCCAGCACGGCGCCGGACGCATCGATCAACCGGTATCGGTGCGTGACCGGACCCTTGCCGTTCCACCGGGCCGATCGCCCGATGCGGCCGCTCGACACCCGCTTCGCGGAGCGGATCGATAGCGCGGACGCGCTCTCGTCGATAATCATGACGATGGTGTCACGTTTGTCGTCGGCGGGCGGCTCGTCGCGCGCGGCGATGGGAGCGGCGTCGCTCCCGCCCGGCTCGGGGGGCGGCCCCTCGGCGCTCGGCTTGCAACCGGCAGCCGCAGCGGTGATGGCGAGGGCAGAGGCGATCAGGAAGCGTGCTCGCACGACGCGTTATTTTCGCCGATGATGGCGCGCATGTCCCGGGAGATCGTAGCGGGACGCTGTCGTCATGGCCCGAACGTGACGCGCGCACCGCGCCCGGGGAGCGCGTCGTAGATCGCTTGGGCGGTGCCCCCGCCCACCGAGACGCGCTGCCCGTCGGTCGCGGTCGATACCACGACGTGCTTTCCGACGGCGGGTGGGTCGGCCCCCATCGCGAACGCGATCAGCTCGGGGAGATCGTCGCCCCCCGCGCACGCGCAAGCCGCGACCGCCTCGGGCAGCTTTTGCTTGAGCGTCGGGGCGCGAGCGGCCGCGTCGGCGGTGGCGAGGTG
>CALKVR010001082.1 GCA_938004815.1 uncultured Polyangiaceae bacterium
CGAGATTTCTGCCTGTCTCGTGGGCTCGGAGATGTGTATAAGAGACAGCACCCGCTCGACCTCGTCTTCTCGAAGGACGGCAGGGGCCTCTACGTGAGCGCGGACGACGCGACGGTGCGCGAGTACACGGTCGCGTCGGGCGAGGCCGTCCACAAGGCCAGCGTCCCCGCCAAGGGCGACCGCATCGCGCTGCTCTTCGGCCGCTACATCGCCGTCATCCGCCCCGAGGCGAGGGTCGCGCGCGTGCCGGTCCTCGACACCGCGCACTGGGACTACGACCCCGTTCTCTTGGAGGTCGGGGCGGGGCCGGGTGAGGTGATCGAGATGCCTGACGGAACCGTCGTCGTCGGCACCACCATCGCCCACCGCGTCGCGCGGTTCGCGCTGCCGTCGGGCAAGCTCGTCGCCGACATCCGCCTCCCCCAGGCGACCGGTCAGGCGTTCTTGGTTCGCAGCGGCGGCCGGCCGATGCTCGCGGCCCTCGGCAGCCTGACCCACGCGGGCCGGCCCGCGGGCGCGTGGCTCGACCTCTTCGACCCGGCCGAGGCGCCGTTCGGCGCCACCCGTCGCAGCGTCGCGGTCGGGCGCGATCCGCGGTCGGGCGCGGTCACCTCCGATGGCGGTCGCATCTTCTTCCCCGACTTCGCGTCCAACACGGCGCTCCTGGTCGACGTTCGCAACCAGACCGCGATCCGCCAAGCCGACGTCGGCCAGGGGCCGATCGCGTCGTTCGTCCTCGCGGGTGATCGGTACGGGCTCACCTTGAACGCGTCCTCCGGGAGCGCGACCGTCGTCGACTTGAGCCCGCCGCCGGCGGGCGCGGCCAAGGGCGACAAGTCGCCTCCGCTCCCGACCACGACGCTTTCGCTCGCGGGCGAGCCGCGCGACGGCGCGCTCTCGCCCGACCGCAGCACGCTCTTCGTCGCGCTCGGCGGCGGCGACGCGGCGCCGCGCGGCCAAGGCGTCGCCGTCATCGGCGGCGATCCGCCGGCGGTCGTGGCCACGCTCCCCACCGGCGTGGGCGCCATCTCGGTCGCGGTCTCTCCCGACGGCGCGCGCGCCGCCGTCGCCAACTATTTCTCGAAGACGATCACGATCCTCGAGTAGCCAAGCGCGATAGGGCGGCTTTCATGACTGCTGAGAACGGAAGGCTGGTGTGGGTCGACCTCGAAATGACGGGGCTCGATCCGGCCACCTGTCACATCGTCGAGGTCGCCGTGCTCGTCACCGACGGTGAGCTCGGCGTCGTCGCCGAGGGCCCTGAGCTCGTCGTTCACCAACCCGACGACGTCCTCGCCGCGATGCCGCCCGTCGTACGCGACATGCACGCGCGCTCGGGGCTCACCGAGCAGATTCGTCGCTCCACCACGAGCCTCGCCCAGGCCGAGGACGCCGTCCTTGCGTTTCTCACCGAGCACGTCACGCCCAAGAACGCCCCGCTCTGCGGAAACTCGGTATGGAAGGACAAGCAGTTCCTCGAGAAGTACATGCCTCGCGTGATGGAGCACCTGCACTACCGGATCGTCGACGTCTCGACGATCAAGGAGCTCGCCGCCCGCTGGTACCCGCCGAGCATGCAGATGCCCAAGAAGGCCGAGAAGCACCGGGCGCTCGAGGACATCAAAGAGAGTATCGCCGAGCTCGCGTTCTACCGGCGAAGCCTCTTCGTGCCGAAGCCGTAGCGGGTCGCGCTGACGGCACCGGGCGCTGTCTCAGAGGCCGCCGGCTCTCGAACGATGCTCACCCGCAAAAACGGTGGGCGATCACCCGCCCGCGGTAGGCGAAGATGTGTCGGAGCTGCCGTGCGATGAGCAGGTGCTGTGCGACGACCCCGAGCGGCCCGAGGGGCGGGGCATAGTGGACGGTGTCGAACATGACCGTACTGTTGGCGTCTGGCTCGAAGCGGTGCTCGTGCCACCAGCAGGCGTAGGGGCCGCGTAGCTGGCTGTCGACGAACCGCTCGCCCGGCTCCCACACCTCGATGCGCGTCTGCCAGCGAAGCGGAATGCCCGACACCCGAACGCGGTAGTCGATGAGCGTGCCCACGCCCATATCGATGGGCGTGGGCGTCAGGATCGTGAACCCCATCTCGGGCGGCGTGATCGACGCGAGGTTCTCGGCGGCGGCGAAGAACTCGAACACCTGCTCGAGCGGCCGGTCGAGGACGGTGCGCGCCGACAGCGTGTAGCGCGGCGGGCGCTGCCGCAGGTACGCGCTGTCGGGCAGGACGCGCGGCGCGGGCCCGATGGAGACGGCGTCGTTCATGTCACTTCGGCAGGACCACGGCGTCGATCACGTGGATCACCCCGTTCGAGGCCTCGATGTCCGCCTTCGTTACGGTGGCGCCGTCGATCTTCACCCCACCGCCGCTCGCGTCGACCTTGAGCTCTTGGCCCTGCACCGTCTTGGCCGAGGGGACCTTCACGACGTCGGCCGCCATGACCTTGCCCGGGACGACGTGATAGGTGAGCACGGCGCGAAGCTTCTCCTTGTTCTCGGGCTTGAGCAGATCGTCCACCGTGCCGGGCGGGAGCTTCGCGAACGCCTCGTCGGTGGGAGCGAAGACGGTGAACGGACCGTCGCCCTGGAGGGTGCTCTTGAGCTCGGCCGCGTCGATGGCGGCGAGCAGCGTCTTGAACGAGCCCGCCGCGTCCGCCGTTTGGAGAATGTCGGACGACGCCGCAGGCGTCGCCGCATCCGCAGCCGCGTCCGCAGGGGCATCGCCCGCGGCTTTCGCATCGGGCGCGGCGGTGGGCGCGCAGGCGGCGAAGGCGAAGAGCGAGACGACGGCGAGGAGAGGGAGATCGATTCGCATGGGAGGCTCCTGATTGGTCTTGGCGCGTTTGGATGGCTGCGCCGGCCTCCCATGTCTAGCTATTGTCTATGTTCTGTCAAGTGTGTGTCAAGGGACGGTCGCTGAAATCTGGATGATCGGCAACGTGGTGCCGCTCTTGACAAGGTTTTGTCCAACCATCATCCTCGGAGCGTGGCCCGGTCGACGCCGCTCTTGGAGCCGAAGGATGGCTTCTCCATCCGCGCCGTCTCGCGGATGACCACGGTCGCGCCGGACGCACTTCGGATGTGGGAGCGCCGGTACGGCTTTCCTCGCCCGGCGCGCACCGCGGGCGGCGCCCGCGTCTACTCGCGCGCGGACGTCGAGGTTCTGCGCCTCGTCGCCCGCGCGCTGAAGAGCGGCTTTCGTGCGGGCGAGGTGGTAGGCCGTTCGAGCGC
>CALKVR010001083.1 GCA_938004815.1 uncultured Polyangiaceae bacterium
ATGAATTCCGGCCGGTGTTCTAGGGGGCCGGGCCAAGGCCCGCAACCCCCGTAAAAGCATGGCTTTTGGCGTTCGGCGTTACATGCTCTCCGGCCCGCGGGCGATCGCCGCGATGCCGGTGCGCGAGCACTCGACGAGGCCGAGCGGCTCCATGAGCAGGAGAAACTGGTCGATCTTGTCGGCCTTGCCGATGCACTGCACGAGCACGGCTCGCCGCGACGGCACGCGGGTCGAGGGTCGGGGCGAGCCGAGGCGAACGCTCACTTCATTCTCGGTCGAGAGGATGGTCGCGTCGGCCTCGGTGCGCGCCTCGGGATCGAACATGACGAAGGCGTCGTCGACGCGGAGGCGATGCACACGAACGACGTACTTGGCCGTGTCGCGCGGCAACACCAGCGAACCGGCCGCGAGCGCCGCGCCCGGCACGCGCAGCTTGGTCACGAGGTGGCCCGAAACCGCAGCGCGACCCAGCCGTCCTTGTCGTAGGCCCGGTCGCCGCCGGTGGTGGCGCGCTGGGTCTCGACGAGCTCGAGCCGCACGCCGTGCGCGACCAGGCCGGAGAACCGCGCGACCATGCGCTCCTCTTCTCGCAAGAGGATGCCCGAGAGCACGAGGTTTCCGCCCGGTGCGGTGACGCGCACGAGCTCTTCGGCGATCGGCTCGAGGATGTTCGCCTCGATGTTGGCCAGCACCCAGGGGAACCGAGACTGCACCCGGTCGACCGTCCCCGCGAACGCCTCGACCCGCGACGAGAGGCCGTTGGCGGCCGCGTTCTCTTCGACCACGTGGATGACCTCGGGGTCGATGTCGAACATCGTGGCGCGCCCGGCGCCGAGCAGCAGCGCGACGAACGAGAGGATGCCGCTGCCGCAGCCGGCGTCGAGGACGTGGGCGCCGGCCAGATCTGCCCGCGAGGTCTCGAGGATGTTCGCGACCAGCGACGTGGTGGCGTGGAGGCCCGTCCCGAAGGCCCGGCCCGGCTCGAGCACCAGCTCGAGGGACGCGACCGCCGCGTCGCTGGCCGGCGCGGGCGACGTGGGAGCGTGCCAGGGCGGGCGAACCCGGATGCTGGGCGTGAGCGAGAACGGCTCGTAGTACTTTTTCCACTCGTCGCGCCAAGCGTCGCCGACGATCTCGACGATGCGTGCATCGATCTCGGGGTCGCCCTCGCGCAGCGAAGCGAGCGCCGCTCCTGCCTCGGCGTCGTCGGCGAAGCTGGCGATCAAGAGCACCCGCCCCTTGGTGGGCCCCTTGTCGAACGTAGAATCGTCGCGCTCTTCGACCCCGGCCGCGCCGAGCTCGAACAGCCACCCCGACACGAGATCCGCGCGCTCCTCGGGGACCTCGACGTGGATGGTCGGGTAGCGCGGCTCGGTCATTCGGTGACCGTCACGCGTACCGTCGAGCGCGGCGTTTCGCTGCCGCCCATGGTGCCGAACACGGCGCCGAGGACGACGCCGGCCGTGACGGCGAGGCCGACGGGGACCCAGAAGCCGGGGTGCTCGTACCACATGAGCGACGAATCTTCGGGGACGGCGATGCGAAGCGGCGCTTCGGAGTCGCCCCGGAGACCGACGGGCAGGCCGCCCTTGTCGACCGCCTGCACGTAGTACTCGACGAGCGGCGGCACGACCGAAGCGGCCGGGATCTCGCCGCGGAAGCTGCCCATCGCGAACGCGAGCGTCTTCTGGGTGAACTTGCCCTTGGCCCCGCTGCGGAAATAGAGCTCGACCTTGGTCACCCGCACGTCGGGGTCGTCGATGCTGCCCTCGAGCTTGATCACGGTGCCCGGAGAAACCTGCGCCGCGGGCGGCGCGTGCTTGATCGTGATCGGCTTCTCGCTCACCACCGCGGGGCCGCCGGTGGGCTCGACGCCGGGCTTGCCCTCGTCTTCCCAGCCCTTCTTCGCCTTGTCGAAGAAGTCGCGAAAGCGAGGCGACTCGGTCTTGGGGAGCTCGAATGCCTCGTCGAGGACGAAGATGGCGCGCGCGGCGCTGTCGGCCTCTTCGGTCTTGCCGAGCGTGATGTAGTTGAACGCGAGCAGCTTGTAGATCTCGATGCGCTCGGCGGGCTTGCTGCCCGGCCGGACGAGCGCGCCGCTCAGGGTCTGGATCGACTCTTCGTAGCGCTGGTCGTCGAACATCTCGCGCGCCTTGAGGACGAGAGACTGCACGCTCGCGCTCTTTTGACCGCCACCCGCCTGGGCCAGCCGCGTCTTGCCGTTGCGGCGGGGCCGCGCGTCGGCGTCGGTGGTCGCGGTCGTCGCCGCGACGGCGATCGTGACCGCGAGGGCTGCCAGGAGCCTGGAACGCATGGGCGCCAAGGTTAGTACATGCTCGCGCCTACGCGCGAGGGCGTTTGCTGATGGCGCTCCAGATGCGCCGCGCCGGAACGCTGACCAGGACGGCGTGGCGGTCGTGCGGCGGGGGCGGGCGCTCGTGGTCGCGGAGGACCATGGCGGTGAGCCGCCCCCCATAGACCGCGCCCGTGTCGATGCCGGTGGCAAAGGCGGCGATCTCCGGCGCGGGCTGGGCGTTGTGCCCGAAGACGACGTGCTCGGGGCCGTCGTACCAGTGCGCCCAGCTGCGGCCGCGCGTCTCGATCGCCTCGCCTCGTCGGCCGAGGGTTCGAACGTAGAGGAGCGTGCGAGCGTCTTGTTGCTCGATGGGGATGCCGGGCAGGAGGCCCGCGTGCACGACGCGGACGCCGTGCTCGGGGAGGTCGAGCCAGAGGGGCAGGCTCTCGATGTACGCCCAGTCGCGGGGGCGCAGCGCGCGGGCGGTCTTGCGGGTGACGTTGCCGATCACGAGGTCGTAGCCGGTGCCGACGCTGCGCCGCCAGCGGAGCAGGCGGTCCTCGTGGTTGCCGCGCACGGCGCGGCCGCCGAGCGAGCGGATGAGCCGCAGGGTTCCGCGGGGGTCCGGCCCGCGCACGACGAGATCACCGACGCTGACGAGCCTGTCATCACGGGTGAACCCGACGTAGGCGAGCAGATCCTCCAGCTCGCCCCGGCAGCCGTGCAGATCGCCGACGATGACGGTTCGGGCCACGGACGCGCACGATACATCGTTCCGCGGTCGGGGCTACCGTTGACCGCGTTGCCGGGCGGCCGCGGCGAAGGCCGGGTGGCGCTCCTCGAGCGAGAGCTCGGCTTCCAGGAGGGCCAGGTCCTCGGTCGCGGTGTGGAGGTCGTCGCGAACGGCCACCCGCAAGCGGCGCTCCTCCATCGAG
>CALKVR010001084.1 GCA_938004815.1 uncultured Polyangiaceae bacterium
GGCCGCTCGCGTGACACTCACAAGCGGGTGAGAGCGCCGTGTGGGCGGCCGCGCTCGACGTGAAAGAGGCGCCGCATCCACGCGAGATATGGATGCGCGAGGCGGTGTCGGCGGCGGAGCGCGGGGACCTCGCGACCGCCTGTGACCGCCTCGAGGCCATCCTCGCCGGTGACGTGGTGCCGACCTACGTCCTCGACGAGCACTTGCGCGGTCGCGTCGAGCTCGCGCATCGCTGCGTGACCCATCGCATCGACGCGTTGCCCAAGGGGGCGGAGTGCGCGGCCGCGGCCAAGAAGCTCGCCGAGACCGAGACGGTCGCGTTGGCGGGCGCGAAGAAGAGGGTGACGGACGCCTGCGATCGGTGAGCGGACTCTGCGACCGGAGTCGTCAGCTCGCCGCCGCCCCCGAGACGGCGTCTCGCAGCGCTTGCTCGAACGCTCGCGGATCGGTGTAGAGGCGCATCTGCTCGAGGTCGCTGAAGCGTCGCACGAAGCTCGCCGTCACCTGGATGAAGCGAGAGCCTGTCAGCATGCTCACGTGGCGAAAGTGCCTCTTGTGACGTTTCAGCCACGTTGCCCAACCTGCCGACACCGCGACGGTGGCCGCGCGCGTCGCGCGCGCGTCGATGAACAGCTCGATGGGGCGCGGATCGGCGCGGTCTTCGGCGATATCGTCGGCCAGGATGCGAAACGGCGCGTCTGCGAGCTCGCCAACGTCGAAGCCCTCGATGCGAAGCACGACGACGCGCGGCGCCGGCCGCTCGATGTCGAACGTGCAGTGGATGGCTTCGAGTCGCACGCTCGACGAGGGCTTCACGCTTCACCTCTAGCACGCCCAGCACCCCAGGCGAATCGCTCCTCCCCTCCAGCGTCTCGCGTAGTATGCCGGTCACCATGGAGGCCGCGCTCCTCAGCTCGACCATCGAGTCCGTCCACGTGCATCGAGACGGAGCGATCGTCACGCGAGCGATCGCGGTGCCTGCTCAGGCCGGCGTCCGCGTGGCGCGAGTCTCGGGGCTGCCCCTGCTCCTCGACGACGCGACCATCCGGCTCTCGGTGCATGGTCCCGCTGTCGCCGTCGATCTGCGGGTCGCGCTCGAGTCGGCGTCGGTGACCGATGACCACCCCGACGATCAGGAGCGCCTCCGCCTCGCGGCCGAGGTCGCGCGCCTCGAAAATGTGCTGACGCACGTCGACCGGGTGCGTGCCATGGTCGAGCGCACGAGCGTGTACCGGCGCCCGCAGCCGCAGGACGCGACGCCGCCGATCGAGGTCGACGTGGCCGCGCGCCTGGCTCTCCTCGACTTTCGCGTCGCCGAGATGGATCGCCTGGCGAACGAGCGAGCGGGCATCGCCCGCGATCTCGAACGGGCCCAGAGCGCGCTGGCTGCGTTCATGGAGAGGGTCCGCCGCCGCGAGGGTGAGCGAGCGCCGCGCCCCGACGAGCTGAAGAAGGCGGCGGTGTTCACGCTCCGCAGCGAGGGCGACCCTGCGCCGTTGCGAATGCGCCTGAGCTATGCGATCGCGGGCGCGCGCTGGGCGCCCGCCTACGCGCTCCACGTCGACTCGAAGGGCTCGCAAGCCAGGCTCGAGGTGCGGGCGGTCGTCAGCCAAGCGACCGGCGAAGACTGGAGAAACGTGGCGCTCGCGCTGTCGAGCGCACCGCTGATGCGGCCTTGTGACCTGCCCGAGCTGGCGAGCTTGCGCATCGGCCGCGCGCAAGCCGCGCCAAAGAAGACCTGGCGCAGACCCCCCGCGGACATCGGTACCCTCTTCGAGGACTACCGGCGCACGCTCGCCCGCGCCCCCGGTGGGGGGCCGCCGCCGCAGGCTGCTCCGCCGATCCACGCGAGTACGATCACGCACGACGAGGCGACGCCCACGCAGCTGCGCCGAGAGGATCTCGGCGCCGTCGCGTTCGCGCCCCCCGGGGCGATGCCCGCGGGGATGGGCGGCTTCGGCGGTCCGCCGCAAGCCGCGCCGCAGATGGCGATGCCTGCCACGGTGGCGACCCCGATACCGGGCGCGGCGATGCCGATGCGGAGCGCGCCGGCCGCACCGCCGATGGCGCGCGCCAAGCGAGCACCGATGATGGCGTCGCTCTCGCTGTCGACGGCAGACGATCGCACGGTGCGCCCGGGCGCCGGCTCCGCCGTCGAGATCGTCCCCGACGAGCGCCTCTTCTCGTTCGGCGATCTGCGGCTCCCGCCGCCCGCGACGTCCGGCGGTCGGCTCACCATCGCGCGGCGCGAGGATCTCTACCTCGAGGCCTCGTCGACGCTCGACGCCCGCGTGGCCACGAAGGTCGCCCACGCGATCTCGGCGGCCGCGGCGCAGATGCGCGGCGATCTCGCGTCGAGGCCGCTCCCGATGCGGCATGTCCCGCCCACCACGCACGACGGGTTCGACGCGGTCTACGACGCGAGCGCCCCCGTCGACATCCCGTCGGACGGTGACTTCCACGCCGTGGCGCTGCTCTCCTCGGGCGGGCCGTGCACGATCTCGTACGTGACGGTCCCGCGCGAGACGTCGGACGTGTTCCGTCGGGCCGACGTGGTGAGCCCGCTCGACGTGCCGCTCCTGCCGGGGCCTTGCGACGTCTACACCGACGGCTCGTTCCTCCTCGCCACCGACCTCGAGGTCGTGCCCCCGCGCGGCAAGGTGTCGCTCGGGCTCGGAGTCGATCAGGCCATCAAGGTCGCCCGCAACGTCTGGCACTCCGAGCAGACCGCCGGCCTCATGGGGGGCTCGCTCGTGCTCAAGCACGTCATCAAGGTCGAGCTCGTCAGCCACAAGGCGCACGCCGTCTCGGTCGAGGTCCGCGAGCGCATCCCCGTGCCGGCCGAGAACGAAGAAGACGTCCGCGTCGAGGTGCTCGAGACCAAGCCGTCTTGGTC
>CALKVR010001085.1 GCA_938004815.1 uncultured Polyangiaceae bacterium
TCGGTGACGAGCGCGTCGAGCATCTCGCGCGCCGACGCGAACCGCTCGTCGCGCTCGCGCGTGAGCGCGCGGGCGATCACCTGCGCGATCCCGGCCGGCACGGCTGGGTTGAGGGCGCGCACGTCTTCGGCGTCGCGCGTGCAGATCGTGACGATCACCTGCTCGTAGGTAGCGCCCGAGAACGGCGGCCGCCCGGTGAGGCACTCGTAGAGGATCGCGCCCACCGACCAGAGATCGGCGCGCGGATCGACGTCGGGGAGCGCCTGCGCTTGCTCGGGAGACATGTAGATGGGCGTGCCCAGCACAACCCCCTCGCGCGTGATCGTCTTGGTCGTCGGATCACCGCGGCGTTGGATCTTCGAGACGCCGAAGTCGAGGATCTTCACGAAGCTCGGGTCGTCGTCGCGGTCGACCAAGAAGACGTTGTCGGGCTTCAGATCGCGGTGGACGATGCCCGCGTCGTGCGCGCGCGCGAGCCCGCGGAGGAGCTGCCCGACCACGCGGAGCGCCTCGGGCACGTCGAGGCGCCCCAGACGCCGGAGGCGATGCCCGAGGTCTTCGCCCCGGAGCAGCTCCATCACGATGAACGGCCGACCGTCGTCGGTCTCGCCCACGTCGTGGACCTCGACGATGTGGGCGCTCTCGATCGCGCCCGCCGCCTGCGCCTCGCGCTGGAAGCGCTGGACGGCCTCGGGCGTCACGCTCTCGCGATCGATGAACTTGAGCGCGGCGCGCTTGCCGATCGACCCGTGCACGCCCTCGTACACGCGCCCCATGCCACCCACCCCGAGCAGGCGCACGAGCGTGTACTTGCCGACGAGCCGACCCATGAGGTCATCGGCCTCTTCGACCTCTGCATCGGCGCGCCCCATGCGGTGGCAAGGCTAGCAGACGCGCGCCAGTCGGCCTCCCCCCTCACGCGAGTGAGGGGGCCGGGGGGGGGGGAAAGAGCAGCACCAACGTCATCGAGCGCGAAGACGGTGCCATCCGGCCCGAAAGGTCAGTCGCGGAGCGCTGCGTCGTCGGGCGACGGGGGAGCGTCGAGGAGCGGATCGAGCTTACCGGCGCGATCGAGCGCGGCGATGTCGGTGTACCCGCCGAGCGGCTTGCCGTTCACGAACACCTGCGGGACGGTGCGCTGCCGCGTCCGCTCGACGAGCCAGGTGCGGAGGTCGGGGCGAGCGTCGACGTCGATCTCGCGGAAGGCGACGTTCTTCTCTTCCAACAGCGCCTTCGCGCGGTGGCAAAAGCCGCAATACGGGGTCGTGTAGACGGTGACCGCAGCTTTCATGACGCTCCACCATCAGGAATAGGCAATGGAGCCCGCGGCGGCAAGAGAGCTATTTTGACGCAGCCAGTGGACCCCGACGAACGAGCGCCCGGGTGGGAGGCCGCCGAAGACCAGCTCGGCGCCGTCCTCGGCACCGCCATCTTCTCGGGCGGGCAGCCCGCAGCGATCGTGGCGATCGCGATGGCGCCGCTCGTCTCCTGCTACGCCACGCTGGGCGGCCACCTCATCCCGGCCGCCGAGGCGACCCGGTGGCGCAAGAGCTTCACCGAGGTCGTCGCGCGCGCGGTGGCGAACGTCGCGACGCGCCCGCCCCGCCTCGAGCGGCAGGGGCGCCTCTGGAAGATGGAGGCGAGCGACGGACAGACCGCGTCGCGTCTCGTCGTTCCCGGGTTCGTCGACGCCGCGCAAGCAGAGGTCGAAGGCCGGGTCGTCTTTGCCATCCCGACCGCCGACACCTGTCTGCTCGCGGGCGCGCGAGACGCGGAGGCGCTCGCCGAGCTCTACGACGTCGCGGCCGAGCTGTGGCATGAGAGCGATGCGCCGCTGTCGCCGGTCCTCTACACGCGTTCCGACGACGCCGAGACGTTCGAGCCGCTCCGCCTGGGCGACGATCACGCGTGCTCGGCCCGCGCGCGCCGCGCCGAGGTGTTGCTCCTCGCATCGGTGTACGCCGAGCAACGCGCGTCGGTCGAGGGCCTCGCCGACGCGCCCGAGCTCGCACCGCTCGAGGTCGTGCCGCACGACACGCGCGGCGCCGTCACGACCGCGATCGCGATCGAGGACGCCCCCGCGCTCTTGCCCGACAGCGAGCTCGTGGCGCTCCGCCCAGCCGGCGACGCCGCGCCGCTGCTCGTGACGGCCGCTTCGCTGCGAGACGCCAGGCTCCTCGTGCGCGTCCCGGATTTCGAGCCCCCCCGCTACGCGCTGGTGAGGTTCCCTTCGACGGCTGAAATCGAGGCCGCCGAGCGCGGCCACGGCCCCTGACCTTCGGGGTGGGCCCTGCTACGCTCGCCCGCCCATGGCGGAAAAGACCCTCCAGCTCGAGAAGTACACGAACGACGCGAGGCAGCTCGTGAGCTCGGCCCAGCAGCTCGCCGACGAGCAGAAGCACGCCGAGCTGACGCCGCTGCACCTCCTCGTCAGGCTGCTCGAGCGAGACCGCGGCGTGCTCGAGATCTTCCGCCGCGCGGGCGCCGAGCCCAACGAGGTGAAAGACCTGGCCGAGCTCGGGCTGCGCCGCATGCCGAAAGAGGCGGCCGGCGTCGCCTACGTCAGCTCGCGCATGCTCGACCTCTTGAGCCGCGCCGAGCGCGAGGCCCAGCGCGACAAAGCCGAGTCGGTCGGGATCGAGCAGATCCTCCACGCGCTCGCCCAGGAGATCCGCGGGCCCGCGGGCGAGATCCTCAGCGCGCAGGGCGTCGGCCCGGGCGCGTTTCGGCCGCACGTGTCGGTGCTGCAACAGGGCGGTCCGGAGCGCGCGTCAGGCGAGAACAAGACCGGCCCCGTCGGCTCGAGCCAGGACTTTCTCCGCGATCTGGTCGCCGAGTCGCGCGCGGGCAAGTTCGACCCCGTCATCGGGCGCGACACCGAGGTGCGCCGGCTCATGCAGATCCTCGAGCGCCGCTACAAGAACCACCCGCTCCTCATCGGTGAGCCGGGCGTGGGCAAGACCGCGATCATTCGCGCGCTCGCCGAGCGGGTCGGCGCGGGTGACGTACCGTCGAACCTCGCCGGCACGCGCTTCTTCGAGCTCGACACCGGCGCGCTCGTCGCCGGCGCCAAGCTGCGAGGCGAGATCGAAGCGCGCCTCAAGGTGCTCGTCGACAAGCTGAAGAACATGCAAGACGAGGTCGTGCTCGTCGTCGAGGACGTCGACGCGCTCTTCGGCCAGGGCGTACAGGGCGCGGGGGTGGGCGATCTGCTCAAGCCGCTCCTCGCCCGGAGCGAGATCCGCATCCTCGCGACCACCACCCAAGAGGGCTTCAAGCGGATGCAAGAGCGCGACGGCGGGGCGCTCCGCCGGTTCACGACGCTCACCGTCGATCCGCCGTCGCTCGACCAGGCGGTCGAGATCCTCCGCGGCATCGCCGAGCGGTACGAGAACCACCACAAGGTGAGGATCAGCGAGGGCGCCGTGGTGGCGGCGGTGAACCTCGCCAAGCGGTACGTGTCGGATCGCGCGCTGCCCGACACCGCCGTCGATCTCCTCGACGAGACCGCGTCGCACAAGCGGGTCGAGGTCGACGGCGTCCCCGCCGAGCTCGACACGATGATCCGCCGGCTCGATGCGCTCCGCGCGCAGGTCGCGAGCCTGAAAGACGACGACGACAAGCTCAGCGTGAAGGTGCGCACACGCCTCGAGAACGAGGCGACCGAGCTCGAGCCCAAGGTCGCCGATGCGCGCGCGCAGATCGCGAGCCGGCGTGGCGTCGTCGCGGCCGTGCAGTCGCTCCGCAAAGAGCTACGCGACGCCGAGGCCTCGCTCGAGCAAGCCCGCAAAGACAAGAACTTCGCCAAGCTCGGCGAGCTCGAGCACGTGACTATCCCCGACGTGAAGCGCCGCCTCGGCGCCGCCGAAGAGGCCGCCCAAAAGGCGGGCGTCGAGTCGAGCAACAACGTCGTCACCGAGAACGATATCGCGGCGACGCTCGCCGACTGGACGGGCATCCCCGTCAACAAGATGCTCGAGGGCGAGGCCGAGAAGCTCCTCAAGATGGAAGAGCGCCTCGCCAAGCGGGTCGTCGGCCAGGACGAGGCGGTGCGCGCTCTCTCCAAGGCCGTGCGCCGCGGGCGCGTGGGCCTGCGCGACCCCGGCAAGCCGATCGGCTCGTTCTTGTTCCTGGGCCCGAGCGGCGTCGGCAAGACCGAGCTCGCCAAGGCTCTCGCCGAGTTCTTGTTCGACGACGAGCTCGCGCTCACGCGCCTCGACATGAGCGAGTTCATGGAGCGGCACATGGCGCAGCGCCTCATCGGCGCGCCGCCCGGATACGCCGACAGCGAGCAGGGCGGGTTCCTCACCGAGGCGGCGCGAAACAAGCCGTACAGCGTGCTGCTCTTCGACGAGGTCGAGAAGGCGCACCAGGACGTCTTCAACCTGCTCCTCCAGGTGCTCGACGACGGGCGGCTCACCGACGGCCGCGGGCGCACCGCCGATTTTTCCAACACCGTCGTCATCATGACGAGCAACATCGGCTCCGGCCGTATCCTCGAGACCGACCCCAAGCTCTTCGAGAGTGAAGAGGGCCGCGAGGCGCTCAAGGACGTGCTGCTCGAAGAGCTGCGCAAGTTCTTCCGCCCCGAGTTCTTGAACCGCATCGACGACACCGTGGTCTTCAAGGCCCTGACCAAGCCCGACCTGAGAGGGATCGTCGACATCCAGCTGAAGCGCCTCGAGAAGCTCCTCTCGGATCGCGAGCTGCGCGTCGAGCTCACCGAGCCTGCCAAGACCAAGCTCGTCGATCTGGGCTACGACCCCCAGCTCGGCGCGCGCCCGCTCAAGCGCGCCATCTTGCGCGAGATCCAGAACCCGCTCGCCGAGGCGATCCTCCAGGGCGGCTACGGGCCCGGCAAGGTGATCCAGGTCGACATCAAAGACGACGACTTCGTCTTCGGATGACCTCGGTACGAGCCCTCGCGCTGGTCGTGCTCTGCGCGGCGTGTGGCGACGAGCCCGGCGGCGCGCCGACGGCTTCGGCTTCGGCGGCGCTGCCGCCGAGCTGCAGCGAGACGCTCCCGCAAGAAGACCGCGTTCGACGCTGCCAGGCCGCCGAGCCGCTCTGTTGCACGGCGATGATGAGCAACGTGCCCAAGGACGCGGCCGACTACTGGGACAAGCTCGCGATGGCTTGTCGCGGCGGGGCCGAGACGTCGTGCCAGATCGTGCGCGACTCGGATCGCCCCGCCCTCTACAAGCTCGACGCGATCGCGCAAGGGTGCACGATCACGGGTCGCTGGATGTGCCGCACGGCCGCGATGCTCTCGCTCGTCGCCGCCCCCGATCGCGCACCCACGATCGTGAACAACTACTGCCGCCAGACCGACGACACGACGTTCCGCGTCGCCGACATCGCGATCGACTGCAAGAAGGTCGACTTCGAGGCTCTCGCGCCGCTGAAGGCCGACGCCGACGCCTGCCGCACCGGGTCCCCCGACGCGTGCCGGCGGCTCGCGGGTGTCGATGGGGGCGCGCGCCTGTTGTTCGAAGAGATCGCGTGGGGCACGCGCGGGCTCGACCCCGACCAGGCGCGGCAACACCGCGTCTCGCGCCTGCCGCTCGCCGACGCGAAGCCGGCCGGCAACCTGCGCTTCGCCGCCGACAAGGGCGACGAGGCCGACAAGAAGGCGATCGTCGCCGCGCTCGAGAAGAACAAGGACCAGCTCTCGAAGTGCAACACCGCCGCGATCGAGCTCGACGACCCCGTACGCGGCAAGCTCCGGCTCGCGCTCACCATCGACAAGACGGGGCGCGTGGCGACGACGCGGGTCGAGGGCGAGCCCCTCGACAGCCAGACGCTGACCGCCTGCCTTCGGGGTGAGCTTCAGGACATCGCGGTCGGCGACCCCGGGGGCGACGTTCGCGCGGTAGAGATCACCATTTCTCCCTCGAAGTAGGCGAAAACGCTGCCCGTTTGCTCAGGCCCCTCACCCGCGCCCCGCCGCCGTCGCTCGCGCGACGAGGGCATTGAAACTCTTGATCAGAGGGTGGCCGAGGGCTATAGAACTCGCCCTTTTCGGAAGGACCCTGATCCATGTACGCGGTGTTCAAGACGGGCGGCAAGCAATACAAGGCCGCAGTCGGGCAGAAGCTCCTCGTCGAGAAGCTCCCGGCGGGCGAGGGCGACGAGGTCACGTTCGGCGAGGTTCTCCTCCTTGGCGGCGACGCTCCCAAGGTCGGCAAGCCCCTCGTGAGCGGCGCCAAGGTCTCGGCCAAGGTGGTGGCGCAGGGCCGCGGCCCCAAGGTCGTCATCTTCAAGTTCCGCCGTCGCAAGAACTACCGCAACAAGACGGGCCACCGGCAGCCGTTCACCGAGCTGCTCATCACGGGCATCACCGCCTGATCAGAAGGTAGCGTTCCATGGCACACAAAAAAGGCGGCGGCTCTTCACGCAACGGGCGCGACTCCAAGTCGCAGCGGCGCGGCACCAAGGTGTACGACGGCCAAGAGGTCCCCGCGGGCAGCGTGCTCGTTCGCCAGGTCGGCGCGACGATCCACGCCGGTAAGAACGTCGGCCTCGGCCGCGACTTCACGCTCTTTGCGCTCGTCGACGGGCTCGTCAAATACGAGTGGAAGACGAACACCAAGAAGAAGGTGTCCGTCTACCCGGCCGCGTAAGCCTTCGCGTCGCGAAACATCGAGCGGCCGCTTCACAGCGGCCGCTTTCGTTTTGTCTCACAGCGTCTTCAAGAAGGGCACGAGGCCCCACTGGGCGGTCTCGGTGAACGTGGGGAGCCAGGGCTCGCGCTCGCCGGGGCGGCCGTAGGCCTCGGTCACGCCCGCCAGATCGTGCTGCCCCCCGGCGTGGCCGAAGAACGACGAGGCGCCCACGCCGCGGAGCGACGGCGTCTTGAACTGACGCGCTGTCGCTTCGGGCGCGTCGGCGACGTCGCGCGCGATCGGCGCGTGGCTCCACGGGCCATCACCGCGAAACTCGCTCGCCCGCCAGCGATCGACACCACGTGAGCGGCCTGCGTCACCGGCCGCGACGCCGACGCCGGTGTCGTGAAAAGCGTCGTCGGTGAGGCGCGGCCCCCAGTGGCACTGCGCGCAGCCGGTTCGAAAGTAGAGCACGAGCCCGTAGAGCTCTTCGTCGGTGAGCGCCGACGTGTCGCCGGCGACGTAGCGGTCGAGCGGCGTGGGCCCGACGCGAAGCGCGCGCTCGTAGGCGGCGATGGCCTTGCCGGCGTGGACGAACACCTGCGTGATCGCGCGCTGCTCGTCGGCGCCGAGGGCGTCGTAGACCGCGTCGCCGGGCTTGCCGGCGATCGGCCAGCCGCGGACATCGCGCACGGCCGCATCGGGGAAGGGGGCTCGGTAGGCGGCGCCGTGCGCGGTGAGGACGCGATGCGCGACGAAGGCTCGCGACGAGCCCATCTCGATCGGGTTCTCGAGCGGACCGAGGGCCTGGGCCCAGAGACTATCGGCACTGCCGTCCCAGTTCTGCCAGCGCCCATGCGCGGCGAGCGTGATCGACGGCGTCCGGCGCCCGCTCGACGCGACGCCCTGCGCGAGCGGCTCGTCGTCGGAGAAACCGCGCGCCGGATCGTGACACGTCGCGCACGAGATGGTGCCCGATGGCGAGAGGCCGGCGTCGAAGAAGAGTGCCGCACCGAGCGACGCGGCCGCGGCGGAGTCGGCGACCTCGTTCGTCGGGTCGGGCGGTGGCGCGCCCGGTGCCTCGGCCATCGCGACGAGCATGCCCCACTCGTTCTCGTGGAAGAGATCGCGGACGAGGCTCTCGGGCTCGCTCGCGGGTGCCGGGCGCCCATCGAGCTCGGCGAGGGTGTGGCCCAAGCGCTCGGCGAGCTCGTGCGGGTCCGGATTCGAGAGGACGGCCTCCACGATCATCGTTCGCTCGTCGACCACGAGGAGCAGCGGCAACGGGGCCGCGACGCCCTCGAGCGCACCCGCGAGCGCAAACGCCGGGTCGACCCCGGTCGGGCGTGCGCCGCCCACCGCGTGGCGCCACCCCGCGGCGTCGCGGTCGGCATCGGGAGGTGCGTTGTCGCGATCGCGCAGCACGACGTCAAGCCGATCGACGCGCCCGCCGGCCGCCTCCTCGATCACGGCGTCCAGGTGCTCGGCGGTCCAGCGGCACGTGCCGCACCAGAGCCCGCCCGTGACCTGGATCAGGAGCAGACGCGGCGCCGCCGCTTCACCGATATGAAAGCTCGCGAGCCGCAGCGTGGCCCGCGCCCCCGCCGCGTCGACCCCTTCGAACGCGAGGTCGGGGAGCGTCTCGCCTTCGGCGACGCCGTAGGGCCCGGGCGGGTACGAGAGGGGCGCGGGCAGCGCGGGCGTGGCCGACCCATCGCCCGCCGGAGCTGCCTCGTCGCAAGCGCCCACGAGCGCGCTCGCGACGAGGATCGCGGATGCGAACGCTGCTCTCAATTCGCTCCCGAGAGATCGAGCTTCCAGACCTTCGCGCCCACCGCGAACGCCGTATCGGCGTCGACGAAGCGGAACCGGTTGATGGGGCCTTTCAGCGCGGGGTCGACCTCCCACGTCACGCCGCCGTCGAACGTGCGGTACACGGGCAGCGCCGGCGACTCCGAAGCCATCCAGCCGATCTCGTCGCTGATGAAGCCGACCGCGAGCGCAGGGTACTCGTCACCCGAGCCGTCGTCGGGCAGCGGCAGCTCGACCCAAGTCGCGCCGCCATCCGTCGTCTTGGCAAAGGCTCCGGGCCCATTCGCGGTCTGGAGGATCGCCACGTAGCCGACCATCTCGCTCGGAAAGTCGACCTTCCAGCACAGGCTGCCGCTCGCGTCGGCCTCGAACACCGTCTCGAACGTGTCGCCCGCGTCGGTGGTGCGCGCGACGGTGCAGCGCTGACCCGTGGCGCCCATCCCGATGACGATGCCGTCGGTCTCGGACGTGAAACGGCCGTCGATCGCCATCGCGAAGGTGTCGCTCAGGTCTTTGGACACCCAGCTCGCGCCGCCGTCGTCGCTGCGGAGCAAGTGGGCGGGACCGTTGGCGCGCCCGATACCGAAGATCGCGCTGCCCGCGACGGTGAAGTTGCAGATGCCGGCCGCCGCCGAGCCCGTCACCGCAGTGACGGGCGACCACGTGGCGCCACCGTCACTCGTCTCGTACACCACGGTCGCGTCATCGATCGACGGTGAGAGCCCAGCGCCGATGTTGCCGGCGAAGCCGCGCTGCGGGCTGGTGAAGAGCACCGAACGAAAGTACGTGTTGTCGCTCGAGAGGACGCTGTCCCACGTCGCGCCGCCGTCGGTCGTGGCGTAGATCTGCCCGGTCGGGCCGCTCGCCAGGAAGCCGTTCTGCGCGTCCACGAAGAAGATGTCGTCTTGCTTCGCCCCGCCCCCGACGCTGGGGGCCTCGGGCAAGACCGCCCAGTCCGTCCCGCGCACCGCGAGCTCGAGCGGGTCGACGACGACGCCGCCCCCCTCACCGCCTGCTCCCCCGGCGCCACCCTGCCCCGAGGTCGAGCCCGAGGCGCTGCTCGACGGGCTGCCGGTGGTGCCGACCGCGTCGTCGCCGCACGCGACGAGAGGCAGGAGAGCGGCGGCAAACGCCATTTTCTGGAGGATTCGGGTGGGCGAGAGCATGTGGGCAACCTGGCTACGCCGGGCGCCGGCAGCGAGTAAAAGTGGATTAAACTTTCGCCGTGACGACCCGGCTGATCGGGCGAGACGCCTTGGTCGCGCGCGTGGTCGCGACCGTCGATGGCGGGCGTCGCGCGGTGACGCTCCTCGGCCCGCCCGGCGCGGGCGAGACCCGCCTCGCCGAGGCCGCCGCGGCGCACCTGTCGGCGGACCGCGCTGGAGGCGTCTGGGCCTGCTCCGTCGCCAACGCCTCGACCGAAGAGACGCTCTGCCTTGCCGTTCGCTCGATGCTCGCTCCCGCGTCGGGGCCCGGCTTCGGGCGCCAGGCCGCGCCCGTGCTCGACACGGCGAGCGAGGTCGGCACCATCCTCGCCACGCGCGGCCCGCTCCTCCTCGTGCTCGACGACTTCGAGCGGCTCGTCCCTTTCGCAGGCGTCATCCGGCGCTGGCTGTCGATGGCGCCGGGGCTCGCCATCCTCGTCACCAGTCGCGAGCGCCTCCAAATTGATGACGAATTTGTCATTGAAATCCCCTCGCTCGACTGCCCTCCGGCCGGCGCCGCCGCGGCAGCGCGGGCCTGCGACGCGGTTCAGCTCTTCGAGGCCCGCGCCGCCGAGGCCGGCGCGCCCGCCATCGACGACTGGGAGGCCGTGGGCGAGATCGTCAGACGTTTGGACGGCATCCCGCTCGCCATCGAGCTCGCCGCGGCGAGGACGCGCGTGATCCGCCCCGCCGATCTCGCCCGCCGGATCGCGCGAGGGCTCGATCTCCTGGGCCGCTCCGGGCGCGACGCGCCCGCGAGGCACCAGACGCTGCGCGCCGCGATCGCTTGGTCGTGGGAGCTGCTCGAGCCCCGCGAACGGTTGGCGCTCGCGGTCAGCTCCGTGTTCGCGGGGAGCTTCGCCGCCTCTGCCGCCGAGGACCTCATCGCTCGCGCGCTCTCCCGCTCGGGCGCGGCGCCGGGCGCGCACGGTCCGCTGGAGCTCTTGGCCGCGCTGCGCGACAAGTCGCTGCTCCGGATGAACGATGGCGGGCGCCTCTCGCTCTACACGAGCGTGCGCGAGCTGGCCGCTGGCGAGCTCGACGCGGTCGCCCCCGGAGGCGCCGCCCAGGTGCGGCACGATCACGTCCGCGCCTGCGCGGCGCTGGCGCGCAGGTTCGTCGACGAACGGCTGTTGCAGGCCGCGCGTCCGCTGGCGGGCGTCGCCGCCGACGCCCGCGCCGAACAAGAGGATTTGGTCGCGACCTTCGAGCTCGCGGTGCCGAGCGCGCTCGCAGGCGCCCCTTCGGACGAAGACCGGGGCGACGCAGTGGCGCTGGCGTCGGCGGTGGCGTTCCTCCAGGCCATGCCCGCCGACCGGTGCGACGCGGAGCTGGCCCGGCTCCTCGAGGCGGGGTGGCTGACCCCATCCGAACGCGCCGTGCTGCTCCTCGCGCGTCAGAGCTCGCTCGGCGCGCTCGGGCGCCACGCCGAGGGGCTCGCGGTGGCAGAGTCGGCGATCGATCTGCCCGGCCTCGAAGTCGGCCTCCGCGCGGCCGCGTGCGCCTATGCCGGGATCCAGGTCCGGTCGGAGGGCGACGCCGAGCGCGCGACCCGGTTTCACGAGCGCGCCGCGGCGATGCTGGGCGAAGTCCACCCTTCTCGCCTGTACGGCATGAACCTCTCGTGCCTGGGCAGGCTCGCCTGCGATCTCCGTCACCTCGACGAGGCTCGTGATCTCAACCGGCGCGCGACCGCGACCTGCGACGATCGCGGCGATCGCTTCCTCGCGGGGCTGGGCATCGCGAACCTCGCGCAGCTCGAGCAAGAAGAGGGCAATTTCGCTCGCGCCGAGGCCGGCTACCAGGACGCCGTCCTGCGTTTCGGCGACGCGCACGAGCCGCAGTACGAGGGCATCTACGCGGCGCGGCTCGCCGGGCTTTACCTCGAATGGGGCAAGGTCGATCGCGCAACCCTGCACTACGCGACGGCCGAGCGCATCCTCGGCCGCGTGTACGCGCCGTCGTCGATGGTGCTGCTCTACGCGGGGTGGGCCGCCGCCGAGGCCGAAGCGGGCCACGTGACCGCCGCCGCCGCGCGTCTCGGCGAAGCCAAGCGCTTCGCCGAGCGCGGGGCCCAAGGGGTGATGGGGGTCGCGCTCGAGCTCCTCGAGGCGACGGTCGAGCTCCGCGCGCCGGCGGTGGAGCCTTCTTCGGTCGCGTTCTGGTCGTCGCGGCTCGACGGCTTGGCGCGCGAGCAGCGCTCCACGGCGCGAACCGCGCACGCGAACCTCGACGTGCGATTCGCGATGCGGATGGCGCGCCGCGCCCTCCCGCTCCCGCCGGCCGAGGACACCCGAGCCGTCCTCGATCTCGGCCCCGCGCTCGCGTGGTTCGCGATCGGCGGTGTGCGTGTCGCGCTGAGCCGTCGCGGTCCGCTCCGCCGCATGCTCGGCGCTCTGGTCGAGGCTCGCCTCACTCGACCAGGCGAGGCGCTCGACCGCGACGCGCTCTCACGCGCCGGCTGGCCGAACGAGCGCATCCTCGATCAGGCAGCGGCGAGCCGCGTTCGCGTCGGCGTCGCGACCCTCCGCAAGCTCGGCCTCCGTGAGCTCCTCGTCACGCGCGACGACGGCTACTTGATCGACCCCAGGGCGCACATCGAGCGCGCGGCCACTTGAGGCCCGCTACGACGGCGCCTCAGAACCCCGGGGTGGTGATCCCGTCGTGGACGGCGTCCTTGGGCTTGCCCCGGCTGCCGCCGGGCGCCCGCGGCCGATAGGTCGGCGCCGCCGACGGCAGCTCGTCCGGGTCGATCGCCTTGTCCTCTTCTGGAGCGGGAGGCGGCTCGGGCGGCGGCTCTTCTGCAGAGGTCTCGGGCTCGGCCTTGATGCGGTCGATGTCTCGCACGAGGCGCGCGCGAGCGTCGGACAGCACGCTCACCGAGCGCGACGCGACCTCGGCGACGGGCGGCCGCGTCCGAGCGACCGCGATGCCGCCCATCCCGACGATGGCGGCGACGAACACTCCGCCCGAGAGCCAGACGATCGGCGAGGTACGCCGCCGCGGCGACGGCACCTCGACCCACGTCTCGGTCGGCGTCGGCATCGGCTTGGGTGGCATCGTGCGCGCGCGACCGGTGAACCCGGGGTACGGCGTGCCCGTGATGCGGCTGCCGATGCTCTCGAGCCGCTCGGCGAAGTCGCGCGCGGTGCGGATGCGCTTGTCGCGGTCCTTTTGGAGCGTCGCTTCGACCAGATCACTCAGCTCTTGGCCGATGGCGGGGTTGACCTCGATGGCGGGCTTGTGCCCGTCCATCAGGATCGAGACCATCAGCTGGTTGTAGTTGGCGCCGTCGTACGGCAGCCGCCCCGTGAGCGACTCGTAGAGGATGACGCCGAGCGACCAGACGTCGCTGCGACCGTCGATGTCCTCGTCGCCTCGCGCCTGCTCGGGGCTCATGTACGCCGGCGACCCGAGGACGGCGCCGGTGTTCGTGCGCACGAACTTGGGATCGGCGAGGCTCGTCGCCTTCGAGACACCGAAGTCGAGCACCTTGGGCACGACCTCACCGCGGTCGTCGATCGCGAAGAAGATGTTGCCCGGCTTCAAGTCGCGGTGGACGAGACCGCGGATGTGCGCCTCTTCGAGGCCGAGGGCGATGTACGAGAGAAACGCCGCCGCCTCACCGGGACGAAACACGCCCGATCGCTCGAGGCGCTGATCGAGCCCCTCGCCCTCCAAGAGCTCCATCACCAGGTACGGGGCGCCGTCTTCGGCCTGGCCCATGTCGTACACGGCGACGACGGCGGGGTGCTTGATCTGCCCGCACGCGCGGGCCTCGAGGAAGAAGCGATGCAGCGCGTCGCGGTTCTGGGCGAGCTCGGGGAGGAGGAATTTGACCGCGAAGTCGCGATCGGTCAGCTCGTTTCGAGCTGCCCACACCGAGCCCATCCCCCCGCGGCCGAGCGGGCGAAGAAGCCGGTATTTTCCTGAGACGAGGTCGCCGGGCTGCACGGTGCGAAACGCTTCAAAGGCGAGAGAACCACGTTGCGTCAGACCACGCCCGCCGTCAACGACGCGGGGCCACTGCCTCGGCGGGGGCCGCCCGCCGCATCCGCTGCCTCATCGAGGGTCGACTGGCCCGTCGAGGGGCGGGCGCTGCATTTGTCCGATGCGAGTGAATCGTACCCCACCGAGCGCGGCCAAGGAACGCGCCGCGTCATCGTCGAGATCGCCGCCGATGGTCGTCAAAAACGCGCGATAAGGAGCGATGGCGCGCTGGCCCGAGGCCGCGTCGGCGACCGAGAGCACGGACACCGCGCGCGTCGCCGGTGGTAGCGGAGGGACCGCGAGATCGCCGAAGAACGCGACCAGATGGTCACGCTCACCAAAGGCCTCGCCCATGGCGTCGGCGAGCCGGCCGAAGCTCGCGTCTGCGGCGGCGGTCGCAGCATCGAGCGGGCCCCGGGGGACCCGCGCCGCGCGGGCGGTGAGCGCGCTCGACAGCCGAGACGCGAAGGCGCGCCCGCGCCCCGGGTCGCCAGCGACGAGGGCAATACGCGGCGACAAGCAGCCGCGCTGATCGAACGCCACCACGTCGTCGGCCATCGCCCCGGCCGCGTCGTCGAGATCGGCCCGGGGAGACACGAACACGAGCCCGAAGCCCGTCCCATGGCCGCGAAAGAGAACGCCGCCGGCCAGCGCCCGCTCGATGTCGCCGAGGGTCGCGTCGGCGCCGTAGGCGTGGACGACGTCGCCCGGGCGAGCCTCGATCGCGTTCACTTGCATGATAGTGCCGTCATTTTCATGGAAGCTCGGGTGCGAAGCGAGCTCGCGCGCCAAGAGCGGAGCCAGGCCCGGGTCTCGTCGCGAGGGGCGGATGCGCACGTCCGGCGCGCTCGCGACGGCGAGCGCGACCGCCCGGACCGCGGCCGTGCAGACGTTCGAAGAGAGCACGACGTGACACCGCGGAGCATCGCCGGCCCAGGTGAGGAGGCGCTCCATGTCGGCGCCATCGATGGCCGTCTCGGTGTGGTCGGTCAGGGCGAGCTCGACGCCCTCCGGGGAGAGGCCGCTCGTCGCTTCGAGGGAGCGCCGCGCCTCCTGGCCCAGCGGATCGCGCGCGTCCACGATCCTCGCGGCGACCTCGAGCACCGCTCGGACGCGCTCAGCCGCCTTCGAGCCCGGCATCTCCGTCTCCGAAGAGATCCTCGATCACGAGGCTGCAGCCGCGCAGCTCGGCGCCGGGCGCCCGGCCGAAGAGCGTGACGTCACCCGTCGAGTCGACCGCGACCCAGTCGAGCGTCTGCACCGCCACGACGCTGTCGACGTTGGCGAGGTCGACGAAGCGGGCGACGCCCTCGCGACCCGGGGGGAGCGGCGCGAGCGTCGCCGGGTCGGCGGCCGAGACGCGGAGCCACGGCGGCGGACGGTAGACACCGATCGCGCCCGAGCCCGTCGCGAAACGCGGCTCGTAGAGCTGGCTCGAGAGCTCGGTCATGCCGTACTCGCCCACCACGTGAGACGCGGGGACCCCGAACACGCGCGCGGCCTGATCGTAGAGCGCGCCAGCGGGGACCTCGCGCGAGCGACCCTTGAACCCACCGGTGACCATGACGCGGCTCCCCGCCGGCAGCGAGGGGCACCCGTCGCCGAGCGCGTCGCACACCGCGGCGAGGGCGAAGGCGGTCGAGAACACGATCGCCCTGCGCCCCTCGCGCGCCGCCCGCTCGGCCGCGCCCGCGACGGCCTCGACGTCGACGCCGCGCTCGGGATCGAAAGTGAAGGTGGCGCGAAGCCCCAGGCGGTCGACGAAGAGGCCAACCATGAACCCGAGGGACGAGTCGGGCACCCCCGCGGGGTCGGGCACGAGCACGATGGCGTGCGCGAGCGGCGGCGCGGCCAGCAGCATCGGCTCGGCCCACGCGAGCGCGGCGGCCTCGTACGTCCTGAGGGTGCGGAGCGGGTGCGCGCCGCGGAGCTCGGCCCCACGCGAGGTACCGCTCGTGCGAAAGACGCGCAGATCGAGCTCGGCCGGGTGCGCCGCGATGCGCGCATAGCGAAACGCGTCGGTCGGCAGCGCCGGGATCGCGTCGGCCGAGCTCGCGGCCCCGAGATCGACGCCGGCGGTGGCGCACAGCTTTCCGAGCGCAGGGATGGCGCGCGCTTGGTACGCCGCGAGCTCGAGCGCGAGCGCGTCGAAGTCGTCCGCCCTGTCGCCGGCGATGAAAGCGCGCACCCGAGCGTGGAGCGCGTCGCTCGCGGCGACGTCGAAGCTCATGTCGACCCCTGCCCGTCCGGCTCTCGCAGCGCGCGCGCCACCGCGTCGACGACGCCGTGAAGGACACGCTCATCGATCGTGAGCGGCGGCGTGAGCACGAGCACCTCGGCCGCGGCGCCCCCGAGCGTCGTCACGTACCCCTCAGCGAGCAGTGCGCCCGCCAGCTGAGCGGCGGCGCCAGGCGCGTCCAGCGCGACGCCGACCATCAGCCCCTCGCCGCGCACGGCCGAGACGCGGCTCGAGCCACGCAGCGCGTCCGCGAGCGCTCCGACGAGCCGCCCCCCGAGCGCCGTCGCGCGCTCGGCCAGGTCGCTCGAGCGCACCTCGGCCAGCGTCGCCAGCGCGGCGGCGCACCCGAGCGGCGCCCCCGCGTGGGTCGAGGTGTGCACGACCGACCCTCCCCTCGCCCACGCCGCCATGACCGAGCCCCGCCCGATGCAGGCCGAGATGGGGAACGACGCGCCGAGACCCTTGCCCAGACAGATGATATCGGGAACCCCGCCGGCCGCGACCGACCTCACGAGCGCCCCGCTCCTGCCGACACCGGTCCAGATCTCGTCGGCGACGAGCAGCGCCCCGGCCGCGCGCGCGCGAGACGCGAGCTCGGACAAGAACGCGGACGGTGGCACGACGACGCCGCCGCGACCGAGGACGGGCTCCACCAGCAGGGCGCCGATGTCGCCACCCGCGAGCGCGCCGTCGACGGCAGCGAGCACGTGATCGAGGCCGCTCTCGCTCGCGGGGTACGGCACGAAGCGCACGTGGTCGCCGAGCTGGGCCGCGAACGGCTCGCGGAACGACGGGGCGAACCCGCACGCCGCGAGGGGCGCGTACGAGAGACCGTGGTAGGCGCCCTCGAACGCGATCACACCGGGCCGCCCGGTGGCCAGCACCGCCGTCTTGAGCGCGGCGGTGACGGCGTCGGCCCCGGACTGAGTGAGCATGACGCGTGCGTCATGGTCTGGGTGCAGCGCCGCGAGCGCGTCGAGGAGCTCGATCTTGCGGTCGGTCGGGTAGAGATCGCCGAGGCCTTGCGCCAGCGTGCCGAGCTGCGCGGCCGCGGCGGCGTGCGCCGGCGATGGGCCGTGGCCGAGGATCGCCGAGCCGAACCCGGCCGCCAGATCGACGAAGCGGTTGTCGTCGACGTCGAAGAGGTTCGACCCCTCACCGCGCGCGAAGACGACGGTCGCGGCGTCGGTCTGCGCGAGCCGCGCCGCGCGCCGCATGGCGAACGCCGGGCTCTCGCGCGCAGCCAAACGCTTCGAGAGCGCGCGAGAGCGCGGCCCGGGAACCGGTGTGGAGAGGAGCGGAGATTGATCCAAAGCGTAGTCCGCTCCCGGTGGCGGAGGGATTTTCGTTCGAGAGCGAGTGAGGTCGGTGGCGAGTCGCGCGGAGCGTACATCGTACGCGAGCACGCTCGACGCCGAGATCACGAAGCTATCGGCGAAAAGCCCGCGCCACCTAGTAACACACGCGGTTTCGACCCGTGCGCTTGGCCTGGTAGAGCAGCTCGTCGGCGCGCTTCAAGAGCTCGTTCGCCGTCTTGTCGGCGTCGGTGAGCTGGGCGGCGCCGATCGAGATCGTGACCTTGATCGTGTCGGCCTGGAACGAGAACACGTGCTCCTCGACGCGCTGGCGCAGCGTCTCGGCGAGCGATACCGCGCCCTCGAGCGGCGTCTCGGGCAGGATGATCGAGAACTCTTCGCCGCCGTAGCGCGCGAACACCTCGTCGCGGCGGATACGCTGCTGAATGATGCGCGCGAGCTCTTTCAGGACGAAGTCACCGGCGAGGTGGCCGTGCACGTCGTTGATGCGCTTGAAGTAGTCGATGTCGAACATGATCACGCTGAGATCACGCTCGTGGCGCCGGCAGCGGATGATCTCGCGCTCGAGCGCCTCGTAGAGGTACCGCGCGTTGTAGATCTGGGTGAGACCATCCATGATGGTCAGCCGGTAGATCTCTTCGTGGTACTGCGACTCGACGTCGGCGCCGGAGAGGAACTTGAAGATGGTGGGCCCCACCTTGACGCGATCGCCATTTCTCAGCGTGGTGGCGCCGGCGATCTGCTCGTCGTTGCAGTAGGTGCCGTTCGTGCTCCCCACGTCCGAGAGCGACCAGCCCTCCCCCTTGCGATCGAACTGCGCGTGGCGGCGCGAGACGCTGTCACCGTCGAGCACGATCTCGTTGTCGGCGCCGCGGCCCACGCGCGTGGGGCTGTTCTCGAGCGGAAAACGCTTGCCGAGCAGCGTCGGCTGCTTGGTGTAGATGACGACGATGCAGTCTGTCCCCTTGGGCTGCAGAGGGTCGGTCTTTGCGGGACCGACCGTCGTCACGCGTGTGGGTTCTTCGAAGTCGCTCACGAGCGAATGACGCCACCCCACCCGAGCGGGAGGCTCCGGAAAAACACAGGCAATTCGTTGAGCAGGCTAGCGATCGTGAGGCGCTCGTCAAGGCAGCCCGGCCGCCCCGGCGCAGGCGGTCAGGCCGGCAGCGTCGCCCTCAGCCGGCCGCCGTCGAACACCCACATCGTCCCCGGCTTGCCCTGGGTCCAGGCCTCGTTCGACGTGAGGGGAACGGTGCTCACGACCGCGACTCTGTCGGTCGGTGTCGTCACCTGAGAAAAGTCGACGGTCACGTCCTCGTCGGCCAGGCGAGCGTGACCGAACGGGGCGCGGCGCACGATGTAACAGAGCTTGGTCGCGCAGCGCGCGTAGAGATGGCGCCCGTCGCCGAGCAAGAAGTTGAAGCTCCCGGCACGGCCCACCTTGGCGGCCGTCTCGGCGATCACCTCCCACAGGTCGGAGACCTTGCGCGGGTAGTCGTCGAACGTCGCGCGCAGCACCTCGAGCAGGTGGCAATAGGCGCGCTCGCTGTCGGTCGTGCCGATGGGAGCGAACCGGCCGAGCTCGAGCGAGCGCGCGTTCTTCACCGTACCGTTGTGCGCGAACACCCAGTGCCGGCCCCACAGCTCGCGGACGAACGGGTGGGTGTTGGCGAGCGAGACCGGCCCGCGCGTCTTCTTGCGGATGTGCCCGATCGCGAGGAGTGTCTTGATCGGGTTCTGGCTCACGAACCGCGCGAGCGGGCTGGAGGCGGCGGCCGTCGGCTCGAGGAACACGCGCGCCGCTTTGCCCTCGTAGAGCGCGAGGCCCCAGCCGTCGGCGTGCTGCGCGGTGCCGCCGCCGCGTTTTCGTAGCCC
>CALKVR010001086.1 GCA_938004815.1 uncultured Polyangiaceae bacterium
CGACGAGCACGGCGGCTTCTTCGACCACGTGCCGCCGCCGAAGGCCGCCGACGACCGCGCCGCCGAGGGCTTCGATCAGCTCGGCTTCCGAGTGCCGGCGCTCGTCGCCGGCCCCTACGTCAAGAAGGGCCACGTGAGCTCCGCCGTCTACGACCACACGAGCGTGCTCAAGCACATCGAGAACATGTTCGGCCTCGCGCCGCTGACGGCACGAGACGCGGCCGCGAACGATCTCTCCGACGCCATCGACCAAGCGCGCCTCGCCGCCGGCACGCCCGAGCCTCCCGTCGAGCTACCGAAGGTGACGCTCGTCGAATCGATGCTCGACCCCGCCTGCAAGGCCGCGGCAGAGCGCAAGAAGACCGACCTCGAGATCGCGGCCGACCGGGGGTTCATCTCTCCCCACCTCGACCGGCGGCGCTACGATCGCGACCTCGCGTTCTTCATCGGCGACTACCTGCAGAAGCACGACAAGGGCGGCATCATCCGCGGCCGCTGACCCCGCCCCCGCGCGGCGAGCCCGAAGGCGACTCGACGCCTGACAAGGCCGTCAGGCACGGGCGCGTGCTTGCGGAGGCTCCACGAGGCTGGGTATCCGTTCGCTTCTGGGCTTGCAACGCGGCAAAGCGTGCAAATGTTCCGTCGCATGCGGACCGTCGCCCGATCGCTGCGTGTCGTCTTCGCCACGCTGCTCCTGAGTGCCACGGCGTGTCGTGGCGCGCCCATTTCGCACGACGTCGCCGACGCCGCCACGGCGGGGCCGGGGTCGGTCGCGTCGCCTCCCGTCGAAAACCCGCCCGTTCAGCCCCTGCCCCCGAGCGCCCTCATCGAGGATGAAAAGAACACCATCGCCGTGTTCCGCGCGGTGGCGCCCAGTGTCGTCTTCGTGACCCAGAGCCGCGTGCTCACGGATTTCTGGAGCGGCGGCTCGGTCGAGGTGCCGGCGGGCTCGGGCTCCGGGTTCGTCTGGGACGACAGCGGCCACGTGGTGACGAACTTCCACGTCGTGGACGGGGCGCGCAGCCTCACCGTGCGGCTTCAGGATCAAAGGTCGTTCCCGGCGACCATCATCGGCGTCGAGCCCCGCAAGGACATCGCGGTGCTGAAGATCGACGCGCCAAAAGGCGCGCTCCGCCCGATCGTGGTCGCACCGACCAAGGTGCCGCTCGAGGTCGGGCAAAAGACAGTCGCGATCGGCAACCCGTTCGGGCTCGACCACACCCTCACGACGGGGATCATCAGCGCCCTCGGCCGTCAGGTCGACGGTGCGGGCGGGGTCTCGATCCGCGACATGATCCAGACCGACGCCGCCATCAACCCGGGCAACTCGGGCGGGCCGCTCCTCGATTCGAGCGGGCGCCTCATCGGGA
Source organism: uncultured Polyangiaceae bacterium (assembly GCA_938004815.1). Classification (GTDB taxonomy): domain Bacteria; phylum Myxococcota_A; class Polyangia; order Polyangiales; family Polyangiaceae; genus Xiheicaenibacterium. The sequence goes on from CALKVR010001086.1 coordinate 1,371, forward strand.
TGAACACGATGATCTTCTCTCGGAGCGGTCAGTCGGCGGGCATCGGCTTCGCGGTGCCGGCCACCACGGTGGCGCGCGTCGTCCCCCAGATCATCAAGACGGGGCGTGCCGAGCAGGTGGGCATGGGGGTGCACATCGATCCGTCTCGGCGCATCGAGCGCCGTCTGGGTGTTCGCGGCGTCGCGATCCTGGGCGTGCAGGCGGGCAGCCCCGCCGAGCGCGCGGGCATGAAGCCGGTCCGCCAAGAGGGCGACGGCTTCGTCCTCGGTGACGTGATCGTGGCCATCGAGGGCAAGCCGATCCCCGACTATGACGAGTTTTACAACACCCTCGACGCGAAGAAGGCCGGCGACGAGGTCAAGGTCACGGTGCAGCGCGGGCATGACTCGATCGAGCTCGTGGTGAAGCTCGTGGCGCTCGAGGGGCCGTGACGGCCGGCCCCCTACTCGCCGCGCGTAGACGGGTCAGCGCCGGAACGCGACCTCGATGCGGTTGTAGAAGAGGCTGCGCTCGCGGCGAAAGTAGCGCCCGCCGAGCACGTCGTCGAACACGAACTCGGGCTCGAAGAACGGCCGCAGGTGGCGCGTCGAGTTCAGCTGCCGCATGAGGATCGCCGAGCCGGGCCCGAGCTTGCTCTTCAAGAGCTCGGCCGACGTCGCGAGCTCGGCCTCGGACACGCGGTCCATGAGGTTCGACAGCGAAACCACGCGAAAACGCTCGAGGCGCGCCACGTCGGCGAGGCCGCCGTGCACCGGCTC
>CALKVR010001087.1 GCA_938004815.1 uncultured Polyangiaceae bacterium
CGCCGACGGCGTGGGTTCCCTGACCCGTCGGCTGACGCCTACTTCTTCTTCGGCGGGTCGGCCTTCTTCTTGGGCGCACCGAGGGATTGGCCCTCGACCGAGTAGAGGACGGGCTCGCCGAGGCCGAGATCGGCGATCTGCTTGGTGACGTTCTCACGGTCACCGACGAGCACGATCGTGAAGCCGGCGGGGTCGAGGTGCGCCTTCGCGAGGCGGGTGAGGTCGTCGAGGCTCGCGCCCTGACGGACGCGGCTCGCCGAGGCATCGTAGCCTGGCGGGAGCCCGATCGAGACGAGCTGCGCGAGGCGCGACGCCGAGCCCGACGCCGTCTCGTACGTCTCGACCAGATCGCCGCGGTCGAGCGCCTTGACCTTGCCGAGCTCGTCGGGTGTCAGGCCGGAGGCGGACATCTTGGATAGCTCGCCCAAGATCTCTTTCACGCTCGGCCCCGTCTGACCGGCCTCGACCTCGGTCTTCACGTAGAACGTGCCCTGGCCGCGCGTGGCTTGAAACACCGACCCGACGCCGTACGTCCAGCCTTTCTCTTCGCGCAGGTTGAGGTTCAGCCGCGAGGTGAACGACCCGCCCAGCGCCGCGTTGATGAGCGAGAGCGACGGCGCGCGCTCGTCGCTGGCGACGATGCCGTCGCGCGCGACCAAGATCACGGTCTGGACCGCCTTCGGCCGATCGACGAGCACGAGACGCGGCCGCTCGGCGAGGACGGTCGTGAGCTTCGGCGCCGGGAGAGCCTCACCGGGCTGCTTCCACGAGCCGAGGTGCGTGGCGAGGAGCGCCTCTACCTGAGACTTGTTGATCTGGCCCACCACGACGAGCGTCGCGCGATCGGGTCGCCACGTTCGCTCGTAGGTTCCGCGCAGCGCCCCGAGGTCCAGCAGATCGGCCTTGGAGAGGAGCCCGCTCGTCGGGTGGCCGTACGGCGCCTTTTGATCGTAGAGAACGCTCGACGCGACGACGTTGGCCACCGCGGTGGGCTCGTCGGCGCGCTTTTTCAGCCCGTTCTTCCAGAGCTTCTTCACGCGGGCGAACTCTTTGACGTCGAGCTTCGGCCGCGCGACGACGTCGGCGAGGATCGCGAACGCGTCGTCGAACTTGCCGCGGAGCGAGCTCACCTGCGCGAAGCTGCCGTCCGCGGTCGCGTACACGCTCAAGCTCGCGCCGAGCGCGGCGACGGCGTCGGAGAGCTCGAGCGCCCCACGCTTGCCCGCGCCCTCGTCGAGCATGTCGGCGACGAGGTGCATCGTGCCGGGCCGATCGGCGGGGTCGCTGGCCGACCCGTACGGGACGACGAAGGCGGCGGTGACGAGCGGGATCGCGGGGCGCTCGACGAGCCACACCGTGATGCCGTTCGGCCCCTGAAAGACCTGAGGCGCCGCCGGCTCGAACGTCTTGGGCGCGCCGAGGGTGGGCTTGGGACCGAGGTCGTCGGCCGCGGCGACCGCGGTCGGCGACGGCTTGGCCCGCTTGCCCGGGGCGCTCGCGACGGCGGGCGCCGTCGGCGAGCCCGAGAGCCGGATGCCGAAGTCGCAGCCCGCGGCGAGGACGCCGAGCACGACCGCGAGCGCGACGAACGACTTCACTTCGCACCGCCGTTCTTGGGCCGCGGCACCACGTGGATGATGACGCGCGCGTCGAGGGTCAGGTGTGCCTTGGCGGCCGCGCTCACGCTCGCCGCGTCGACCTTGCGGTAGCGATCGAGATCCTTGGCGATGTACCCCGGATCACCGAGGAACGTCTCGTAGGTGGCGAGCAGGCTGGCGCGGTTGTGGACCGACTCGAGCTGTCGCACGAACGCGGTCTCGTACTCGTTCTTCGAGCGATCGACCTCGGCCTTGGTCACGCCCTTGTCGAGGATGGACCTGAGGACGGCGTCGATCTCCTTCTCGAGCTGGTCGAGCCCGACGCCGGGCCGCGCCACCGCCTCGATCTCGAAGAAGCTCGAGAGCTCCTGCGAGCTCTGGACGGCCGAGACGCTCTGCGCGAGCTCCTTGTCGTAGACGAGCGCCTTGTACAGCCGGCTCGTCTTGCCGCGATTGAGGACGGCCGCGAGGATGTCGAGGTCGGCGTCGCCGGGCGCGAAATGCGCCGGCGAGTGGAACGCCATCACGAGCTTGGGCAGCGCCACCTCGTCTTCGAGGGTGCGCCGCGTGACGCCCTGGAGCTTGGCCGGCGGCGCGGCGGGCGCAGCGGGGACGGCCCCCTTGGCCAGCCCCCCGAAGAGCCGCTCGATCTCGGGCTTGAGCTTCGCGGTGTCGAAGTCGCCCACCACCGTGAGCGCCATGTTGTTCGGCACGTACCAGTCGGCGAAGAACTTCTTCACGTCGTCGACCTGAGCCGCGGTCAGATCCTCGTGGGAGCCGATGACGGGGTGGTGGTACGGGTGCCCCGCCGGGTAGAGCATGTCGGGGAGCGCGAGCTCGACGCCGCCATAGGGCTTGTTCTCGATGCGCTGCCGGCGCTCGTTTTTCACGACGTCGCGCTGCGCGTCGAGCTTCTCTTGCGTCATCGTGGCGCCGACGGCGGCGAGGCGATCGGCCTCGAGCCAGAGCAACAGAGGGAGCACGTGCGCGGGCCCGACGTCGAAGTAGTGCGTGCGATCCTCGGACGTCCACGCATTGTTCCAGCCCCCCTCGGCCTCCATCCAGGCGTCGAATTTTCCCGTGGGGACGCGGCTCGTGCCCATGAACATGAGGTGCTCGAAGAGGTGGGCGAAGCCGCTGCGCCGCGGGGGCTCGAACCGAGAGCCCACTCGCACCATCGTGCTCACCGTCACCATCGGCGTCGATCGATCCTCGCTGAGGATGACGACGAGACCGTTCTTCAGTGTGTACTTCTGGAAGGGGATCGCGAGCCCTGCCTGGGCCGCCTGCGGCTGGGCCGGCTGGGCTGGGGCCACCCCCGTGGTCGTGACCGCGGCGGTACACAGAGCGGCGCCGAGGGCAAACGCGGTGAGGGCGCGCGTGAACATGCGGCGAAGGGTGCAACAGGATGCACCAAATGGCGAGGCCGATCAGCGCTCGCGGGGGCGAGCGACGAGGGGCGCGAGGAGCACGCCGGGGATCGACGCGACGAACGCGAGCGTGAAGAACCACGTGAAGCCGACGCGCTCGAGGACGAAGCCGCTCGCGGAGCCGGCCCCGGTGACGGCGAAGCTCATGAGCGCCGTGCCGAAGGCGAAGTGGGTAGCCTTGTGGGGCCCGTCACAGAGCCGCAAGATGAACACGACGAACGCGGCCGAGCCGATGCCGGCCACCAGCTGCTCGACGATCACGATCGCGGCGATGACGGCGAGCGGGGGCCGGTACGCGGCGAGCACGACGTACAGCAGGATGGCGAGGCTCTGCAGGATGGCGATGGGGGTGAGCCAGCGGGCGAGGCCGCGCGAGGCGATCAGGCCGCCCAGGATCGACCCCGCCACCGACGCCGACGTACCGAGGGTGCCGTAGTAGAAGCCTCGCTCGGCCGTGCCGAGGCCGAGGTCCTTCAAGAGGGGCGCGTTCATCGCGAACATCAGCGCGTCGCCAGCCTTGAACGTGGCGATGAAGGCGAGCGCCAAGCCGATCCCGGGCTTCTTGAAAAATGACAGTACCGTATCGATTAGCGGCAGCCCCCGCGCCTCGCCGGGCGGATCTGCCGCGAGCAGCGTGGCGTGCGAGATCGCGCAGCCCGCGAGGAGGATCGCCCCGCAGACGAGCGCGGTGGGCCACCCGAAGAAGCCCGCGATCATCACGAGGCCACCGTTGCCCACGACGAGCGCCACCCGGTAGGCCATCACGCGCAGGCCGGTGAGGCTGGCCTGGCGCTGCGCGGGCAGGGCGCGCATGTAATAGGTGTCGATGGCGATGTCGTTGGTGGCGGCCGTGAACGCCATCGCCACGAGCAGGACCGCCATCGGCATGATCGCCGACTGGCTGGAGAGCGCCGCCGCCACGAGCAGCAGCGCCGCGATGGCGAGCTGCGCCCCCACGAGCCAGCGCTTCGAGTTGCCGACCCGGTCGACGAGGGGGGCCCAGAGAAACTTGGCGTTCCAAGGAGCGTGGAGGAGCGCGGTGAGGCCGAGCGCAGAGAACGCGAGCCCGGCGTCGGTGAAGTACTGCTGCGCGATCACCTGGTGGACGAGCGAGTAGGGCAGCCCCTCGGCGAAGTACGTCGAGAGGACCCACGGGATGGAGCCCGCGCGGCTCGGCCCCTCGGCCGGGCTCTCGGTGGCCGCATCGGCCTTGGGCGCGGCGTAGGGGTCGAGCGCGCGTGGAGCGCGCTCGGCCGTCCGCGGGTCGTCGTCGGTCGCGTTGGTCATACAAGCCGCGGTCACGCTCTGATCGCCTACACGTGCTCCCTGCTGCGGGAAAACAAATGGGCCGACCTGTGCCGGGCCGCAAATCGTAGACAGAACCGCAAAACGCTCGTAGAGGTCGGCAAGATCGGGTGAACGAGTACACACGCCGCGAAGAAGTGAGGTGGATCCTCATCTCCGCCGTCGTCCTCGTGGTTTGTGTGGCCGGGGCGCTCGGCCTCCTCCTGACGGCGAAGCCGGCGCTCGTCCCGGACGAAGCCGCCAGAGAGGACGCGGCCGCCCAGCGGGAAAAGGCGACCGCCCTGGTCCGCTGCCCCGACGCCGCAAAGGACCTCAAGAAAGAGCTCGGCCTGCTGCGTGAGTTCAGCGAGACCTCGGGCATCCTGAAAGACCCGGAGCCCGAGCCCGAGCCGAACC
>CALKVR010001088.1 GCA_938004815.1 uncultured Polyangiaceae bacterium
CCCGCCGTCGAGGTCGACCACCACCAGGCTCTTGAGGATGTCGTTCACCTGTTCGGTCTCGAAGCGCAGCGAGACGGTCTTGTCGCCGTCCACCTTCCCGCCCCGCTGGAACGACCCCACGCCCGAGCGATACAGCGTGATCCGGCGGATATCGAGCGAGTCGTTCTTCCCCGCCCGCACGAGCGACTCGCCCGCGCCGGGCTGAGCCAAGGCCGCCGGCACAATCGACGCCGCCAGACCCGCCGCCAGAACCACACCGAGCACCCGACCAGCCAGCATCACGTTCCTCACGGGACTGTCTCCTTCTGAGTGTTCACACCGACCGCGACCCTGCATGGAGCGCCGAGGATCATCGGCCGGTTCACGGCATCCGCACGAAACTCCGCCCGACACCCCACAAACCCCGGGCCTGCCTCATCCTATATTGGTGCGTGCCCAGCCTCCCCGTGCTCCAGTCCCACGTCCCCGTCCCGCCCGAGCTGACCCCGGCCCAGCGCCACCACGCCGCCCGCGAGCTGGCCAACGCCGTCCGGGGCGAAGTCCGCTTCGACCGGCACAATCGCCTGCTCTACGCCACCGACGCGTCGCTCTATCAGGTCGAGCCTCTGGGCGTGGTCATCCCCGACGACATCGACGACGCCGTCGCGGCCGTCGCCTTCTGCGCGGGACGCTCGCTCCCGATACTCCCCCGCGGCGGAGGCACCTCGCTCGCCGGTCAATGCACCAACCGCGCGGTCGTCATCGATTTCTCCGCCCGTTGCAACCGCCTGCTGAACGCCGACCCAACCCTCGGCACCTGCCGCGTCGAGCCCGGCATCACCATCGACGACCTCAACGACGAGCTTTCTCGCGGGCCGGCGAAGGACTGGTTCTTCGCCCCCGATCCCGCAACCAGCCGACACTGCAACGTCGGGGGAGCCATCGGAAACAACGCCGCGGGCGCTCGATCCATCCGCTACGGCCGCACTTCCGAGAGCCTGCTGGGCGTTGACGTCATGCTCGCCGACGGCTCTCGCTGCCAATTCGACGAGGGCGCCGCGCTGCGCGACCCCGCCGTCCACGCCCTGACCCGCCGCGTCGCCGACGTCGTCCTTCCGCTCGCGTCCGAAATCCGCGCTCGCTTCCCGAAGACCGTCCGCCGAAACGCCGGCTACGCCCTCGACATGATCCTCGACGGGATCGAGAAGGACCCCGCCGGGCTCTCGCGGGTCAACCTCGCGCACCTCGTCTGCGGCAGCGAAGGCACCCTCGCGGTCACTCTGGGCGCCCACCTCAGACTCCACCCCAAGCCGCGCGCCAAAGGGCTCAGCGTGCTGGGCTTCTCCGACCTTGACGAGGCGATCGCCGCCGTGCTGCCCATCCTCGCGACCGGCCCCAGCGCGGTCGAGCTGCTCGACGACATGGTGGTCGGCCTCGCCGCCGCCAACGCCGAGTACCGCCGCTACGTCGATCTCAT
>CALKVR010001089.1 GCA_938004815.1 uncultured Polyangiaceae bacterium
GGCCCGTGCGGCGCGACCAGGTCTGGCCCCCGTCGTCGGAGACGGCGACGACGGGCTCGTACGAGGGCTCGAGCAGGCCCGAGACGTAGATGCGCGTGGCGTCGGAGGGCGCGATCTCGATCGTGACGGCGCGAAAGTCGGCGCCGAGGTCGGCCCCGGTGAGGGCCCAGCTCGCGCCCGCGTCGGTCGTGCGCGCCACGAAGCTCTCGAGCGCGCCGCCGATGGGAGTGGTCGTCACCGCCAGCGCTTCGGCCGGTTGGTCGCGCCGCGCCGTGACGTCGATGACGTACTTGTTGGCGAAGATGCCCGTGTCGAGCTGCCAGTTGCAGCCCTGATCGGTGGTCCGCGAGAGCGTCGTCTGCAGGCCCGCGATGACGGTGTCGCCCTGGAGCATCGCGACCGGCGGGTCGAAGATGTCGCTGAACCCGATCGCCTGCTCGCAGACCCAACGCCAGCTGGCGCCGCCGTCGTCGCTCACGACCGCGCCGAAGGTGGCTCGGGCGACGACAAGGGTCGGATCGGCCCCGCCCGTCAGGCCGGTGAGGAGCTGATTGGCCTCGGGATAACGGCCATTTGCCGCGGCGCGGCAGCTCCAGAAGAGGGCCGGCAGGAGGCCGACCGACAGGCCGAGGAAACCACTAAAGGCGCGCGCCCAAAGAGCCGTCATGTAACGAGCCTCTCGAGTTACTGGTGCAAATTCGTCGGGACTCGGTACGATCCGACGATGGCCTGCCCTATGATGGCGGACTGCCCGTTGTTCCCCATGTTCGGGACCCAAGCGTTCCTGCGCGTCTGGCAGATCAACTACTGCGAAGCAGCCTATCAGAAGTGCGTCCGCTTCGAGATGGCATCCGAGGGGTGTCACGTGCCGCCTACGGTGCTGCCCAACGGCAAGCATCTGCCCGTGCTCCAGCCGGGCCGTAAGGAGAAGTGACGATGAGCGAGTGGTTCACGGCTTGGCCCTGGTGGGTCGGTGGCCCCGTGTTCGGGGTGCTCGTGGTCGGTTACTGGAAGCTGGTCGGCTTTCCGATCGGCACTTCCGGCAGCCTGGGTCGTGTCACCGACGTCGTCTCGGATCGCGAGTCGGCGAAGGCGGAAGCCGCGCTCGAAGACCCCGACGCGCTCGCTGCTGCGCTGCGCGCGGCGACGATGGAGCAGTTCGGCGCCGACGCGGTGCCGGCCGCCGGCTCGACGACGCCGCCGCCGGCGGCGCTGACGTCGACTGGCCGACCGCCGCTACCGTGGACGGCTCACCTCGTGTTTCTCCTCGGTATGGGCGTCGGCGGCATCGTCGCGACGTCTCTGCGCGGCAACCTCCAGCTCACTACGAGCCTCGGCCAGTCGCACGCCACGATCTTCGGCACCGGCATCAGCGCCGCGCTCGTCCTCCTCGGCGCCGGCATCCTGATCGGCTTCGGCACGCGCATGGGCGGTGGCTGCTCCTCGGGCCACGGGCTGTCGGGTTGCTCGCGGCTGCAGCCGGGGAGCTTGATCGGGACAGGCGCCTTCTTCGGCGCTGCGGTGGCGATCTCCTTTCTGATCGAGCGGGTGCTCTGATGCAAAGCCCTCCTTTTCTCCGCATGGCGATCCTCGGTGTGCTGTTCGGCTTCGCCTTCTCGTGCATGGGCTTCACCGACTTCGAAGAAGTGCACAAGATGTTCACGTTCGCCGATCTGCGTCTGTTCCTGACGTTCTGCGGCGGCGTGGCGCTGTCGATGGTGGGCTTCCTGCTGCTCGCTCGGGGCCAGCGCATCCAGCGGCGGCCCTTCCACCCGGGCACGATCCCGGGCGGCGTTCTGTTCGGCATCGGGTGGGCGCTGACCGGCGCCTGTCCGTCCGGGGCTCTCGTGCAGCTCGGCGAGGGCAAGCTCATCGCCGGCTTCACGCTGATCGGCTTGTTGCTCGGCTCCGCCTTGTACCCCGTGGTGCACAAGCGGATCTTCGGCTGGCCGCTCGAGGTTTGCGAAGCCTAGCGTCTCAGGGCTCGAGCAGGGCGTTCAGGGCTCGAGCAGGGCGTCGAGCTCCTTGTAGAACTCGCTGCCCTGCGCGGGGATGCCGGCGATGACGTTGACGATGACCATCGTCCGGGTGTCGATGACCATGTTGATCGGGTACGCGCTGCCGGTGAAGAGCGCGGGGAGCTTGTAGCTCGGGTCGATGGCGGCGGGCCAAGCGGTGCCGTACTTGGTGACCCACGACACGAGGTTCTTGTCGCTCGCTGGATCGCCGGGCGTTCCGCTATCAGCGAGGAGCACGAACAGCTCGGCGCCGAGCGGAGCGTACGTCGCGTACTCCTCGGGGAGGATCTCTTCGCTCTCCTGCTGGCAGGGGCCGCACCACACCGCCGACATGTTGAGCCAGAGCGCGCGCGGTTTGGGGCGCTCGCCGTAGGCCGAGTCGGCTGCGAACGAGTCTTCACCCGTCGGGTTGTAGAAGTCGGAGAGCTGCATGTCGACGAACGCCGAAGCGTCGACGGCCGGGTTCACCAGGCCCCGGAACTTGTAGTTCGAGATCACCGAGCCGGCCGCGACGCCGTAGGGCCCGCTCGGGTACGGCACGCCCGAGGCGTTGGGATCTTGCCCCTGCCCGGGCGGGAAGGGGCGGAGCTCGACGTCGTCGCACGCGCTCATGGTGAGCGCGGGGCCGGCCAGCACGAACAGCTGCGTGACGAGGAGAGCGCGGCTCAACAAGCTGCCGGTACCGTAGCACTTTCCGCCTCCGGTCGCGGGGGCAGGGGAGGGGAGAGGGGAGAAGTAGAGGTCCGAGGCGCACCTTTGTTACTCTGGGGCGGTGCAGGTCCGCATCCTTGCTTGCCTCCTCTCGCTCCTCTTGGTCGTAGCCATCTCCGCGCCCGGCTGCGGCGCCCGGGACGCGCTCGTCGCGCCCACCGACGATGGAGCTGGCGCCGCCGATGGCGGCGGCGGCAGCGGCAACTGCCAGGGCGACGGGCTGCCTTGCCAGAACGGCGACACCTGCTGCAGCGGCGTCTGCGAGGCGGGGGCGTGCAAGCCGGCGGCCTGTCTCGATGATGGCGCCGCGTGCAGCTCGGGCGCGTCGTGCTGCAGCGGCAGCTGTGAGAACGGGGCGTGCGTGCCCGCGGACTGCAAGGCGCAAGGCGTCGCGTGTGGCGCGCCGTTCGAGTGTTGTTCGGGGGCGTGCGGCCCCGACGGCGTCTGCCTCGGCAGCTGTCTGACGACGGGGTCGCCTTGCACCGGCGGTGAACAATGTTGCTCGCTCACCTGCGCCGGCAACGTCTGCGTGGATGGCTGCGTCCCCGAGGGCGGCGGTTGCAGCGTCTCGACCCAGTGCTGCACCGGCAACTGTCAGGGCGGTGTCTGCGCGACGCCGTGTCTGCCCCCCGGCTTCAGCTGCTCGGTCCCCGGGGACTGCTGCACCCTCCAGTGCAACGGCGGCATCTGCGACGGCTGCCTGATGAACGGCTCGATCTGCGCCGACCCGGGCGATTGCTGCAGCGGCATCTGCTCACAGGGCATCTGTGGCGGCCCGTGCGTCCCCGACTTCAGCTTCTGCATGAGCTCGTTCGAGTGCTGTTCGGGCAACTGCCAGAACAACACCTGCACGCCGCCTTGCCAGCCTGACGGTGTCGTCTGCACGAGCGGCTTCGAGTGCTGCTCGGGGGTGTGCGACGGCGGCTTCTGCGGCGTGGCAGTCTGCAACCACGGCCAGTGCGAGGTGGGCGACAAGCTCAGCCCGGCTTGCAACGCGTGCGCGGGGATCATCTGCGAGTTCGATCCGTTCTGTTGCCAGGTCTCGTGGGACGACATCTGCGTCGGTGAGGCCCAGCAGAGCTGCGGCTGCGAGATGTGCTCGCCGAACGGCTCGATGTGCTCGAGCCCGGCCGACTGCTGCAGCGGGTCGTGCAACGCGGGCACCTGCGGCCCGCCGCCTCCGCCCTGCCCGCACGACGTGTGCGTCGAGGGCGTGGCGCTCGGCCCCCAATGCGGCGCCTGCGTCCAGCAGGTGTGCGCCCAGGACCCGTTCTGCTGCCAGTCGGCCTGGGACAGCATCTGCGTCGGTGAGGCCGAGCAGATCTGCGGCGCCATGTGCAACCAGTGCACGCCGAACGGCGGCCCGTGCATGGTCGGTCCGGATTGTTGCAGCGGTACCTGCGTCGGTGGCGTCTGCCAGAACGCCTGCACGCCCGACGGCGGGATGTGCGGCTCGTCGTTCGAGTGCTGCAGCGGCAGCTGCAACGGGGGTGTCTGCGAAGCGGCGTGCTCGCCCGACGGCTCTCTCTGCATGACCGATCCGGAGTGCTGCTCGGGCACGTGTCTCGGCGGCATCTGCGGGTTCAGCGAGTGCCCGTCCGACGGGACACCGTGTGGCGACTGCATCGCCGAGAGCTGCTGCGACGAGATCCTCGGCTGCTTCGAGAGCCCCGACTGCATCGATGACGTCGGCTGCTTCTTCGGCTGCATCGGTGGGGGCAACCCCGTCCAGTGCTTCCTCCAGTGCGTGCAGGCCCCCCAGGCCTTCCAGCTCTTGATCTGCCTGGGGCAGAACTGCGGCCCCGGCGTCTGTTTCTAGCCCTCGGCTTGAAAGCCGAACCACGCGACGAGCGAGTCGCCGATGTAGGTCGGGCCGATGGCGAGGCCCGGGGCGATCAGGCGGAGCTCGTCGCGCATGCCGCGAAAGGGCCAGGGCGCGTCGTCGTACGTGAGGACGAGCGTCGGGCCCGCGTCGAGGAGCGACGCGCCGCGCTGGGCGCGGAACCGGAGGGCTTCACGCCCGCGGAATCGATTGGCGCCTGCCACACCACCGTGGTCGAAGACGACGCCGTCCCAGAGCGAAAAGGCCGCCGACACCGCCTTCACCAACGGTCGAAGCGCGAGGTGGGCGGGTTCCGTCCCGGCGATGGCCAAGAGCCGCCCGCGGGGCAGCGCGCCGAGGTCGTCCGGATCGACCGAGACGCCCCGTAGGAACATTTCCGCCAGTGTGTCGAGGTGGGCGCCAACGAGACCCTCGAGGGTCGACACGAGGGTCGCGATGCGCCCGCGACCAGAGATGGCGTGCGCTGCTCTCGGATCAAGAGGCAAGACGCCGAGCTTCACTCAGCCGAGCACGGTGAGTCAACCTGGTTTGGGTCGCGACAATATGCGACGCTTCTCGGCCTGCTGTGAGTGTCACCCCCGAGAGAGCGGCCCAGAGCGCCAGCGGCGCGCGCTCGCATCAGGTCCTGGCCGCCGGGTCGGACGCTTCTTTGCTGGCTTCGGTCCGCGAGCGACTCTCGTCGCGCGGACACGAGATAGAGCTGCTCGGGGGCGCGGACGTCGTCGAGCGCTTCGCGGCCGAGGGCGCAGACCTCGTCATCCTGTGCCTGCCGCTTCGCGAGGGTGGGGCCGGCGACGTCGTCCGCGCGCTCCGAACCGTCGACCCGCGCGTGACGATCGTGATCACCGGGCACGACGCGCAGATCGCGGGCGCCGCCGAGGCGTTCGCGCTCGACGCCTTCGAGTACGTCGAAGATCCGACGAAGGACATGAGCGATCTGCTGGCGGCCGTGGGCGGCGCGCTGGGGTCGCGCCGGGGCGACGTCCAGCTCCGCTACCTCAAGCAGCGCGACGCCTCGGGCTCGAATTGGTCGACCCTGATCGGAAACTCGGTCGAGATGCGCGACGTCGTCGACGTCCTCAGGCGGGTCTCCGACCGCGTCGTTCGCGGGACCGCCCCCACCATCCTCATCCGCGGCGAGACCGGGACGGGCAAGGGCCTCCTCGCGAAGTGTGCGCACTACAACGGCGTGCGGCGCAACCACGCTTTCGTCGAGCTGAACTGCGCGGCCATCCCGGGCACGCTCTTGGAGTCGGAGCTCTTCGGCTTCGAGCGCGGCGCGTTCACCGACGCTCGCACGTCGCGCGCGGGCCTCTTCGAGACCGCCCATCTGGGCACCTTGTTCTTGGACGAGATCGGCAGCATGCCGCCCGATCTCCAGGCGAAGCTCCTCACCGCCATCGAAGAGAAGCGCATCCGCAGGCTCGGCGGCCGGCAGAGCGTCCTGGTCGACGTCCAGATCATCGCGGCGTCGCACATGGACCTCGGCGAAAAGGTGAAGAGCGGCGCTTTCCGGGCCGACCTCTACCACCGGCTCAACGTCGTCTCCGTCACGATCCCGCCCCTCCGCAAGCGGGGCGAGGACAAGATTCTCCTCGCCGAGACCTTCATCGCGTCGATGTGCCGTGAGTATGCGATCCCGCTCCGTCGCTTGAGCGACGACGCGCGCGCCTACATCGCCGAGTACAACTGGCCCGGCAACGTCCGCGAGCTGCGCAACCAGATCGAGCGCATTCTCCTCCTCGGTAATGAAGAGGTCATCGAGCGGACCCACTTCGAACGGTCGAGCAACCTGCCGCCGCCGCCCTCCGACCGGCCCGGCTTCGCGCTCATCCTGCCCGACGAGGGCATCGGGCTCGAAGAGGTCGAGCGCGAGCTCATTCGGCGTGCGCTCGATCGCTTCGACGGAAACGTCTCGCGCGCCGCCCGCTACCTGAAGGTCACCCGGCAGACGCTCATCTACCGGATCAAGAAGCACCGGCTCGGGGGCGCCTGATCTTACGGGCTCCCGACGGGGGCCCGCTCGCACATGTGGTGGGTGAACCCGTCGTTCCCATCGCAGTCGACCTCGTCGAGCGTGCCGTTTGCCTGCAACACGACGCAGTCGTGGCTGCCCGACCCGTTCGGTTCGCCCGAAGCCCAAGGCGCGGTGCTCGGCGCGTAGACGAACGGTGAGCCGTCGACCCAGACGAACGTGTCTTCGGTCGCGCTGTCGGTCGCGCCGATCCACCTGTCCTCGTTGTACTGGTTGGGCGCCAGGCCCTGCAGGAACGCGAGCTCGTCAGGGCTGTTGATCACGACGAGATCACCGCCCCACGTGCCGGTGCACCAGTCGCGGCCCCCCTGCCAGGTGGAGTGAACGCCGTCGGCGACCGTGTCGTAGTAGCAGTGGAACGTCGTCGCATCCATGACGTCGTACTGGCCGCTGCAGACCACCATGCAAGCCTGGCAGTATGGGTGGCCGGGGTTCGAGCTGTCGCATTGCTCGCCGGCCTCGATGATGTCGTTGCCGCACATCGGCGTCTGGCCGGTGCTCGACGATGACGCTGCTGTCGACGACGCCGTCACGCTCGCGTCCGAGGTGCTCGCGCTGCTGGTGCTGCCGGGACCGCCGCTCGACGATGAGGTCGCCGCGGGTGAACCGAAGCTCGCCGGTGTGGTGGGTCCGGCGCCGCCCTGCCCCGCGCCGCCGTCCACGGCCTCACCCAGAGCGTCCACGAAGCAACCGCTCGCGACGACGGTAAGCACGAGGCTCGAGACCGACCACGTGAAACGGGGCATCGTGCAACAGAGTATCAGCGCGGGGTAGGCGCGTCAGCAGCTCTGGCCGCAAGCGGTCGCCACGAGCGCGACGCACGATGCGTTCCAGGTCGAGCTGCAGCACGAAGGGTTTTGTGCGCACACGGACATGACGCAGGGGCTGCAGCCGGCGTTCAATGCGGCGCCCTGCTGGCACGCGTCGTGGGCGCAGCCCGAGCTGTTGCCGCAGAGGCCGTGATCGCAGGCGTTGATGCAGCACTCACCGGCCTGGCTGCACGGCGAGCCGTTGGTCTTGCACATCGTCTCGCAGACCCCGCCGCTGCAGAGCGCCGAGCAGCACTCGGCGGGCGCGGCGCAGGGCGAGCCCCCTGGCTTGCAGCCCCCACCGCCGCACATGCCGCTCGTGCACTGGTTCGAGCAGCATTGGCCGGGCGTGGAGCATGCAGTGCCGGCGGCGCCGCACGCCGCGCCGCAGGTGCCGGCGTTGCAGCCGCCCGAGCAACACTCGGCGGGGGCGGCGCACGGCTCGCCGTTGTTCTTGCACGTCGGAGCGGTGCAGCGGCCGTCCTCGCACGTGCCCGAACAGCACGACGTGCCGAAGTCGCAGATGGAGCCGGCGTCGAGGCACGTCGCCACGCACTGGCCGCTCTGGCAGCTGCCCGAACAGCAGTCGCCCGGCGCCGAGCACGCCCCGCTCGCCTTGCAGCTCGCGCCCGAGCCCGATGACGGCCCCGCGCCGCCCCCGCCGCCCGCGCCGAAGCTCACCGTCGGATCGCTGCTGCAACCCGCGAACGGGGCGAAGACCAAGAGGCCGAGGACGACCGAGGACCAAGCGCGCAGAGGCGTCACGGCCCGCAGGGTATCAGCTCACTTCAAATCGATCGAGGTGCGCGGGGCCAGCCCCGGGAGGCTGGTGAAGGCCGAGAACCGCTGCGCGTCGTAGGAGACGTCCATCAAGAATCGCGGAACGTCGAAGGGGTCGGGCTTCGAGAAGGTGGGCATGACCCCGGCCCGGCAGGTGAAGCCCACGTCGTAGCCGGCCTCGGAGACCGCCGTTCGGAGGGTCTCGTCGCTGCCGAGGGCGTAGCCGACCGGGTACGCCACCGACCGGATCGGGCGCGAGAGCCGCTCCTCGAGCTCGACGCGGGAGCCGCGCAGCTCTTCGGCGTGCTCGGACGGATCGAGCGTCTGGAGCACCCGATGGGTACGCGTGTGCGAGCCGATGTCCATCCCCGCGCGGGCGAGGGCCGCGACCTCGTCCCAGGTCATGAGCGACGAGTCGACCAAGCTCCGCTGAGTCTCGCTGGTCAGCGCCGTGCCGCACGCCTGCTCGAGCTCTTCGAGGAAGCGATCGACGTCGAGCCGCTTCGTCTTCTTCACGATGGCGATCAGATCGGCCTTGGCCTTTTGCGGGGCGCTCGCGAGCTCGAGCGTGAGCGGCACCGGGTAGGTGATCTCGGCACGCTCGCGCTTCGATGCCTGGACCGCGAGCGCGATCCGGTCCCACCAGAAGAGCTTGCGGTTCGTGACGAAATCAGTCGGGATGAAGAACGTCGCCTTGGCCCCGTGCCGCTCGATGATCGGCAGCGTCACGGTGAGGCACTCGCGGTACCCGTCGTCGAAGCTGAGGAACACCGGGTTCGGCGGCAGCTTCTTGCCCTGCTTGACGAAAGCCAGGATGTCGTCGACGCCGACGAAGTGGAAGTAGCGCGAGAGAAAGGCGAGCTGCTGGTCGAACTGCGCGGGGGTGGCGTCGGCGAGCGCGCCGTCGAGCCCCACCTCGGCGCCCGGCTCGGCCGTCCGGTGGTAGCAGAGCGACGTCAGCCACGGTAACCCGACCAGATTTCGCAGCCTGAGCATGGCGTCGATCACGCCGATTCCATCCAGCAGCCTGGCCAGCTTCGTCCGTGCGCTCATCGTGCTTCCAAGATGAAGAGCCCAACTTAGCGCGACCTGCTATCTTCGGGCCATCGTGAAGATCGATCAGGACCACGGGCGGTTCCGGCAGATCGTACGCGGCAAGGTGCGGCAGAACCTCCGCAAATACATCTCTACGGGCGAGCTCGTCGGCCGCAAAGGCAAGGACGTCGTCTCGATCCCCATCCCGCAGATCGACATCCCCCGCTTCA
>CALKVR010001090.1 GCA_938004815.1 uncultured Polyangiaceae bacterium
GGCGTAGAACACCCCGTCCGCGACGGCCCCGACGGTGCCGCCCTCGCGATCGTGCCGCCGAATCGGCCCGGCCGACTGCGCGCACCGGCCGAAGCCCCACGGAGTGACCTGCTCGCCCTTGGCCGGCGGCTCGTGGAGGCGCGCCTCGAGCGCAGCCCACCCTGCGAGCTCGCGCTCGAGGACGAGGATCGCGATGTCACCCGTGCCCTGCTCGTAGCCGCAGCTCGGCGTGACGATCGCCCTCACCCCGACGTCGGCCCAAGGCAGGTCGTCGCCGCCGAGCTCGATCCGCACTTCCGAGGCGTCGACGTCGCGAGCGAGGACGCGGCCATCGTCGGCCCGCTCGGACACGCAGTGGTGCGCCGTGAGGACGAGGTCGGGCGCGATGACCGTGCCCGTGCAACTGACGGAGCCCACCACCCGAACGATCGCCTCCTCGAGCGGGTCGGCGGTGAGCTCGATCGGCGCCAAGAACGGCCGCTCCAGCTCCTCACGGTTGGCCGCGGGGATGGATTCGGCGGAGACGATGTGGCCAGGAGGCGTACACCCCATGGCCGACAACAAGCTCGCAAAAACCCAACGTCCGGTGGTGCTCGCACGCGCGCTGGTGCGAATCGAAGAACGTTTCACCTGGGCCGCCCCTCAACGAGCTGGGGGTTACGAAGCGATGTGCTGCACGAGGGCTAAGGACAAGAGGTGGTACGCCTGAGGGTAGCGAAACTTGGGTGGTGTTCGATCTATTTTTCTGCGTCGGGCGGATTCCACCCGTACGAGATCAGGGTCAAGGCGAGCTGAGCATCACCTCACGCCGGCTCTCGGCGAGGGCGGCACGAGCGGCGACGGGGTGATTGGCGGGGTCGATGACGCCCGCATTCTCGAGTGAATCGAGGTAGCTGGTCTGCTGCAACGCGCGGCCGACGAGGCTCGCGGAGCAGGGGTCGGCGCCGGGAGCTTCACAGGTTGCGATGACGAGCGCCGACTGGGTCCGAGCTTGGTCGACGTCGCCGCGGGCGAGCGCGACGCGAGATCGGGCGAGCGCCATCTCGGCGCCGTCGAGCTCGGGGTGGCGATCGAGCACCGCCTGGGCGAGGCCCGGCTGCTGGCGATCGAGGTAGGCGGTCGCCAGCGCGCCGACGTTCTTGGCGGAGGCCTCGTCGACGGCCTCGGACTCGATGGTGGACAGCCGGGCGTCCGGCTCACTGAGCACCGGCGCAGGTGCGGCCCCCGCGTCGACCAAGAGCAGCGTCAAAACACCCGTCAGCACGACCCCGTTCAGCGCCAGCCCGACTTTGCCCATGCGTGTGTCCCTCGCGAATGGATACTGACACGGGGTACGCGCCCGCGTTCCACGCCTTTCCAAAAATAGGTGGGATACGCGACCGCTCAGGCGTCTTCGGGCAAGAGGACGAGGTCGTCCTTGTGGACGAGCTCGGGCGGCTGCTCGCCCTCGGCCTTTCGCCCCGCCACCCGCGCGGCATCGACCGCCGAGAGCTGCACCAGGCCCCGACCGATCTCTCGACCGGCGACATCGAAGATCGAGACGCTGTCGCCGGGGCGGAACGTGCCGCGCACGCCGAGCACGCCGACGGCGAGGACGCTGCGGTTCTTGAGGACGGCCGCGGCGGCGCCCGGGTCGAGCACGAGCGCGCCTTTCGGTCGGAGGGTGAAGGCGATCCAATGTTTGCGCGCCGAGAGCCGCTGGTGGACGCCAGGGAACAAGGTGCCGATGTCGTCGCCCGCGATCACGCGGGTCACCACCGATGCATCGCGCGCGGGCGCGATGACGACGTTCGCCCCCGCGAGGGTGGCGCGCCGCGCCGCTTCGATCTTGCTCGTCATCCCGCCGGTGCCGACGCCCGAGCGCGACCCGTCGGCGAAAGGCCTCGCGTCTTTCGCGACGCTGCTCACGAGTCGCACGCGACGCCCGCTCGCGTCGAGCAAGCCCTCGACGTCGGAGAGCAGCAACAGCAGGTCGGCGCCGACGAGCGGCACCACCATGCTGGCGAGTTGATCGTTGTCACCGAAGCGGATCTCCTCGACCGCGACCGCGTCGTTCTCGTTGATCACCGGCACCGCCCCCACCTCGAGCAGGGCCGCGAGCGCGCGCTGCGCGTTGTTCGTGCGCGCGCGATCGGCCAGGTCGGCGTGCGTGAGCAGCACCTGCGCCGCCGTGAGGCCGACGGGCTCGAACGCCGCCTCCCATCGTTGCATGAGCGTGCTCTGCCCGGCGGCGGCGGCCGCCTGGAGCCAGCCCATGTCGCGGGGGCGCGACTTGAGGCCGAGCCGGTGGACGCCGAGCGCGATGGCGCCGCTCGAGACGATCACGACCTCGCGCTTCTGATCGCGGAGCGCCCGCACCTCGCGCGCGAGCCGATCCCACGCGTCGCCAGCGAGGCTCTTGGACCCGACCTTGACGATCACCTTGCGCGAGCGAGCCAGCCGTTCACGCAGCGCGCGTTCGTCGGACATGCTCATGCCCCAACCGTCAGCCGGGCGAGCCGTGCTCGGCTACGAGCTGGTCGAACGCGGCGTCGAGCCTGCGCTCGAAGTACGCGGGGAAGCTGGCGCCCGCCAAGAGGACGGTGTCGATCCAACGCGTGAACTCGTCACGCAGGTCTTCGACGCCTGGCAAGAGCGGCACCGGATCGGGCTTCACCGAAGGCGAGAGGGCGCGCACGATCGAGGAGTCGATCAGGCGGCGCAGCGCGCGCGCCTCGTCGTGGTGGAGACGCACCGTCTTCGTGCCGCGGTGGCGGTCCAGGTAGCGCTCGAACAGGTGGCCGAGGGCAAAGACCTCGATGGCCCCCGAGGCGCTCACCACGACCGCAACCGGGCCCAGGCGCTTGAAGAACGTCTTGCCGAGGAAGCCGAGCGTGCCCTTGAGCACGTCGCGGAGCGGCGACTCGTTGGACGGCTCGGCGAGGATGCGCCGCGCGTCGCTCGTCAAGCTGAGGCCGTAGCGGCTGGCGATGTCCTGCGCGATGGCGCCGCGGATGCGGAACACGACGCGATCGGGCAGGAACGGAACCGGGATGGTCGTCGCGGCGAGCGAGAGGCCGGTGAGGATGGCGAGGCGCCCCGACGAAGGAGCGCGCACGGTCGTCGCGACGGAAGGTTCAGCGGCCACTTTCGCGAACCTTAGCAGGATAGAGAAAAAGGGCGTCGTCGTTGTGCTGGATGACCTCGGTGCTGCGATTTCACCCCCCCTGCCCCCCTCGCTCACGCGAGGGGGGTGATTTCGACGACACTCGCTCGGACGGCGGCGGCGGCGCGGAGGATCTCGGACGGGTGCCGGCCCGCCGCGAGCACGACGGAGAACCGGTCGTCGCCCCCCTGCGACACGAGGCCGCGGTCGGCGAGCGCGGCGCGGAGCGTGTCACCGCCCGCGCGAACGGCGACCTGGTAGACGCGCTCGCCCCGCGCGCGCGCCGTGAGCGGCCCGAAGAACACCTGCGCGCCACCGGCCAGCGTCAGGCAGTCGCCGGCGCGCCGCGCGAGGTCGCCCTCGGCCGTGCCGGCCGCGAGCTGCGAGACCCGGACGACGGCGCGGCGGCCCGAGGTCGCACGCTCGATCGCTTGCATCATCATGGCCGCGGCCTGGCCCGCCAGCCCCTCGAGCGGGCGGTCGAGCAAGAGCACGCGCGGGCCACCGAGCGTCGCGGCGCCGACCGAGAGGGCGCGGCGCTCGGCGGGGCCGAGGGCACCGAGGCGCCGCTTGGTGCCCCCGGTGATGCCGACGCTGGCCAGCGCGCCCGCTACTTCGCGGTCGACGTCCGAACGCGTTGGCCTGCCTCGCGTCGCGAGCGCGAGGCGGGCGGCGTCAGCCAGGTAATCACTGACCATTCTGTCATTGTCGAGCGGGGGGTCGCGAAGCGCGACGCCGATCACCGCGCGGTGGGCCGAGGGCGCGACGT
>CALKVR010001091.1 GCA_938004815.1 uncultured Polyangiaceae bacterium
GAAGGGCGGCTTGTTCGGCCTCTTCAGCGGGACCGAGTTCGAGGTCACGGCCACGAGCCGCGACATCGATCTGACGCCCGCACCGTCGAGCCGTCGCCACCCGTTCGCAGAGGCCGCGCGCCTCTCGACCCCGGTCCCGCCCTCGGGCGCCGAGGCCATCCGCAACGAGGTGCGCGCCGAGATCCGCGCGCTTCGGGCGCTCATCACCTCGCAGCGGAACGAGCCCTCGACCGCGACCCAGGGCGACGCGGTCGGCCAGGAGCTCGAAGAGCTGCGTGAGCTCGTCCGCGAGCTCACCCAGAGCCAAGAGGCTCCGGCGACCAAGAAGAAGCGCCGGCTGACCGCCCTCGGCATCGAGGGCGCCGCCGAGCGCGCCATCGCGCGCAAGCTCAAGGCCGTCCGCGGCGAGCCGACCGACGCACAGCTCAAGGCCGCACTCGCCGATGTCGTGCAGACCTCGCCCTGGCCGCTCGACGAGAAGGGCCGCACGCTCGTTTGCCTCGTCGGCCCCACCGGTGTCGGCAAGACGACCACCGCCGCCAAGCTGGCAGCCCGCACGATCATCGATCACGACCGCACCGTCACCCTCATCAGCTGCGACGGCTACCGCGTCGGTGCGCAAGAGCAGATGCAGCGCTTCGCCGAGCTCTTGGGCGCCGAGTTCACCGCTGTCCGCGACCGGGCCGAGCTCGCCAAGGCGATCGACGCGGCGACCACCGACGTCGTCATCGTCGACACCGCGGGCCGCGGCCCGGCCGAGCCCGACGGCATCGAAGCGGCCCTGCCTCGCATCAAGACCAAGGCGGCGTTCGCTCGCCACACGCTCCTCTGCGTACCGGCCGCCCTCCGCGACGTCGACGCGAGGTCGATCGCCAAGTACTTCGCGGCGTGCAAGCCCACCGCGCTGGCGGTGACCAAGCTCGACGAGACGACCTCGCCCGTGGGCCTGGTGCACGCGGCGGCGGCGGCCAAGCTCGGCGTGGCCGTCGTCTGCTTCGGCCAGCGCGTGCCCGACGACATCGCCCCGGCATCTACGGACCGGGTGCTCGACGCGCTGCTCGCGTCGCAGGCCCCCGCGGGGGGAGAAGCGAGCGCGAGGCCGTCTTGACCGCGTTGCCCAACGTCCGACGAGCCGACGGCATGCGACGCACCCTGAGTCGCGACGAGTACGAGCTCTACGCGCCGGTGGTCCGCCGCACGGCCATGCTGCTCGCGCGCAAGGCGCCCCGCGGCATCGCGGTGAACGACCTCTGCGCGCGTGGCTGGGCCGGTCTGCTCGACGCGCTCTCTGCGGCCGAGGCGATGGGCGCTCCGGATCTCGAGGCCTACGCGGGTGCGCGCATCCGGACGAGCATGATCGACTACCTGAGCTCGCTCGACGCGCGGGTCCGCGAAGCGCGCCGCGAGTCACGCCTCCTCGCCCGGGTCATCGGCACGCTCGAGCGCGCTCTGGGGCGCCCGCCCGAGGAGGCCGAGATCGCCCGCTCGATGGAGCTCGACCCCGACGCCTACGATCGAATGCTCACGCGGATCGCGGACGCCGGCGTCGCGCGCCTGCAGGTGCTCGACTTCGACGAGACGTCGATCTCCGGCGCCGAGCCCGACGGCGAGCTCGAAGCGGCAACGCTGGTCGACGCCATCGAGCGCCTCCCGCGCGCCTGCCAACAGGTGCTCTCTCTGCTCTACCAGGACGGCTGCACCGCCAGCGAGGCCGCGTCGGTCCTGGGCACCAACGAAGGCCGGGTTCGCCGTGTCCACACCGAGGCCATGCATCGGGTGCGGGCGGCTCTCGGCAAGGAGTAATCACATGGCCAAGGGAGTCTACGCAGCGCTCTCGGGGGCAGTCGCCGCCGAGACGGCGCTCGATGCCACCGCGCAGAACCTGGCGAACTCGACCAGCGAGGGCTACCGCCGCCTGCGCCCGCTCTTTCGTGAGGCGCTCGCCGACGCGCAGCCCGAGCCTGCGCCGGGTGCCAACCGGTTCGCGATGGTGGCCTCGACAGCCATCGACATGGCACCGGGCGCCGTTCGCGCCACCGGACGCGACCTCGACGCAGTGCTGCCCGAGGGCGCGTTCCTCGCGGTCTCGACGCCACGCGGCGAGCGATACACCCGGGCCACCTCGTTCGAGGTGGGCCCCACCGGAGGCCTGCGCGCCGGCGGCGGCGACGTCGTCGACGAGTCGGGTGAGCCCATAGCGGTGCCAGAGGGCGCCGCCGTGTCACTCACGCCCGATGGCCAGGTGATGGCCGACGGCCAAGCGATCGGGCGGCTGCGCGTCGTGTCGTTCGAGACGCCGTCCTCACTCACGCCCGAGGGTGCAGCGCTGTACGCGGCGGGCCCGGACGTCGGCGCCATGACGGTGACCGACGCCGCGTTGACGGTCGGGGCTGTCGAGGAGTCGAACGCGGCCCCCACGCAGTCGATGACCGAGATCATCAAAAGCACGCGCTTGTTCGATACCTACCAGCGCGCCATCGACGCCTTCTTCGATCTCGATCGACGCATTGCAAGCGTCGCGGGCCAGTGAACGCGCTGGTCCGATAGTTGCCATTAGACGATTTCGACCACCGGCAAGACGCCGCGTGACATTGAGAGGAACTCCACCATGCCGATGTACATCAACACCAACGTCTCCTCGATGGAGGCGCAACGCAGCCTGTCCGCCAACCAGAGCTCGCTCACCACGAGCTTTCAGCGGCTCTCGAGCGGTATGCGGATCAACTCCGCCGCCGACGACGCAGCGGGGCTCGCGATCGCCGAGCAGATGAAGGCGGACATCCGGTCGTACTCCATGGCGGAGCGCAATACGCTCAACGCCGTCTCGATGGCCCAGACCGCCGAGGGCGCGCTCAGCGCCGTCAGCACCATCCTGCAGCGCCTGCGTGAGCTCAGCGTCCAGAGCGCCAACGGTGACCTCACCGCCACCGACCGTGGCTACCTCGACACCGAGTTCCAGGCCATGAAGGCCGAGGTGACGCGCATCGTCGACTCGACGAAGTTCAACGGCAAGGACCTGCTCTCGGGCGCCGCCACCAACATCGACTTTCAGGTCGGCATCGACAACACCGCGTCCGACCGCTTGACGTTGACCTTCGGCAACGTGTCGCTGACGTCGCTCGGCATCAACGCCTCGAACGTCGCCGGCGCCACGCCCACGACCGCTCAGGCCGCCATCGACGAGGTCGACGCCGCGATCGCGGTCGTCTCGGGCCGCCGCTCGGATTTCGGCGCCGCGCTCAACCGCATGCAGGTCACGGTCTCGAACCTCCAGTCGATGCGCACCAACCTCAGCGCCGCCCACAGCCGCATCCGCGACGTGGACGTGGCCGAGGAGTCGAGCGCGCTCGCCCGTACCCAGGTCCTGAACCAGGCCGCGACGTCGATCCTGGCGCAGGCGAACCAAGGCCCGCAGCTCGCGCTCCAGCTCCTCAAGGGCTGACCGCGTCTCGGCCTGAAGCGTAGGAGTGTTGGATGTCCGCCGTCGCCGTGGTTTCACCCCCCCGGCCCTCCTCACTGCGTGAGGGGGGAGAGCCGACGCGGACGCGTGAGGTCCAGACCCGGGCGACCCCTCTCTCGCCCGGGCAAATCAAGAGCTCTCTGGCGATCGCCTACCAGAAGCTCCACGGACAGAGCGCCCCGAGAGAGCTCCTCGATACCCTCGTCGCGCAGGTCTGCACCGAGACCGCGTCGGGTGCGAGGATGCACGACTACAACTTCGGCGGGATCAAGGGCCAGAGCAGCTCCGGCCTCACGGCTCGCGTGAACACGCGCGAGATCTTGAACGGCGAGGAGGTGCGGCTCAAAGACTCGTTCCGCGCCTATCGCACGCCCGTCGAAGGCGCGATCGACTACGTCGCGTTCCTCGAACGCAGGTTCCCGAAGGCGATCGAAGCCGCCAAGAACGGCGACGTCGACGGCTACGTCGGCGCCCTCAAGCGGGGGCGATACTTTACCGCCGACGAGACGGCCTACGCCTCCGCGGTGCGGAGCCACCGAGACAGCACCGTCCGTTCGATCGACCCCAGCGAGGTGCGTCTGCCCGACGCGGGGGGCTCCGCGCCCCTCTCGATCGCCGACGAGCTCGTGCTCCCGCCCGACGGCGACTTCGCCACCACCGCCGCGGTCACCCGCGTGCTCGACGCGATGAACGCGTCGATGGTGTCGCTCGCACGAAGTGGTGAAGAAGACGAAGGTTGACGGCGCCGACGCCGCGCAAGGTCCGCCTTGGTCGTGAGATTCACCAAGGCTCGTCCGCAGCCTCCGAGTCGACTCCCTTTGCCGTGAGCGCGACGTCCACGCCCTCGACCTCGATCTCGGGGCCGCCATAAGAGTTATCGATACCCCAGACGATCCGTCCCGCGCTGGTGTCCACGCGGATCGAGCGACCGCCGTTGCAGCTGCCCCCGCGATCGCGCTCGATGAAGAGATCCCAGATTGGCCCGCTCACGCCGGGTTTCGCCCGTTCGCGCAAGCGGCAGTTGGCGCTCCCGGTCTTGTAGAGCACTTCGTCACCGCAGCGGAGCATGACGTCGCAGACCTCGCCGTCGTCCGTCGGCTTCGACACGGCCGTGAGCAGACACTGCGTTCCGGTGGGTCGCGACGCGCAAGTGTTCGGAAGCTCTCGCCCCTCCTCGCCGCCGTACGTGAACGGGCTGCAGCGATGTTTGCTGATCACCCCCAACCACTCGATCCTGCTCACGCTCGGCCCCGGTTCGGGCTCCTGGGACGGCGCAGGCCGTTCCTCCGCGGGTGCGGGTCGTGCCTCGGGCACCATCATCGCCACCGCGCCGTTCATCCGCGCCGGCCCCGCGACCCCGCGTAGCGGCCAAAGCTCTCGTGCGCTCGCCGCGGCGGCCACCACCGCGTGGAGCCCCGCGCTCGCGAGCACGACAACGAGGTCGCGCCTCTGCATCCCGGGCACTACGCTCGCCGCTCGACAACGATTCCAGCGATCCACACTCACGTGCGGCTCGGACGCTCCGGCGCCTGCCGCACGCCCGTCGTCGGGCGCGCCGCCTCAAGGCCAGACGGGCTCGAGACCGGCGCGAGCTCGAGCCGACGCCTCGCGCGCGGCGAGCCGCGGCGCGGCCCACCCGACGCCCGCCGCGAGCACGAGGCCGGCGAAGACGTCGGCCACGTAGTGCCAACGGAGCACGATCGTCGAGAGCACGATGTTCAGCGCGAACCAGCCAGTGACGACGGCAAAGGCCGTCCACGCGCGGCTCGCCGTCGCGCGCGCGCGGCGCGCCGCGAAGATCGTGAACCACACCGGGGCGGCGGTGTGGAGCGACGGGAAGATGTCTCGGATGGCGCCGGCCGCGCCGACGGTGGCCTGCACCCACCTCCAAAAGAGACCGCCCTCGAGGGGTGCGTCGAACGCGCCGGCGAGGTGCACCGCGGGCCCGACCCCGGGCACCACCGCGTAGCCGAGCTGCCCGATGCAGTAGACGAGCGCGGCGCCGATCGTGAACTCGGCGGTGCCTTGGCCCGCGGCGCCGAGCCCCATGACCGCGAGCGCGTAGAGCCCCAGGATGGCGAAGTAGCTGAAGTAGAAGAAGGCGAAGTACTCGACGACGGGCGGCGTCGCGAAGCGCGCTGCCCAGACCGCCGGCTCGACGCCGAAGAGAGCGACATCGATGCGCTGGAGCAGCCCGTCGAGCGCCGGCCCCTGCACCACCGGCAGCAGATCTCGGAGCATCAGGTACGAACCGACGATCGTCGCGGTGAGGGCGACCCGGTAGGCCGCGCGCCGCCAGCGCCGACGTGCTTCATCGGCGGTGCGCGCCACGACCGCAGCGACGGCGAGGGTCGCGCCCGACGCCACCAGGCGCCACGCGGCCGTCGCCGACGCGGGGACGGCCGGCGACACCGCGATCAGCATCAACAGCACCGCGTGGTAGCCGAGGATGATCCAATCGTGGAACGCGAAGACGCGCGCCAGGAACGGGGGAGCCGCGGCTCCCGCCTCGCAACGCGAGGGGGGTTTGGGGGGTGATAGGGCAGCCAGCTGCCCTCAGCTTGGGAGAGCGTGAGTGCGTTGGCAAGCCGTCTAGCGAGCCCGCCGCTTGAGACGATGCACGAACGCGAGCACCTTTGCGACGGCCGCGAAGTGCTCGACTTGAACCGGATGTCCGATCGCGACCTCGGCGTCGAGGGTCCGGGCCAGCGGGCGGTTCTCGACGATGGGGATGCCGTGCTCGCGGGCGCGAGTTCGAATGGCGAGCGCGACCTCGTCGTGACCCTTGGCGACGACGATCGGAGCGGGGTCGTCATTTCGGTAGCGGAGAGCGACCGAGACGTGGGTGGGGTTCGCGACAACCACGCTGGCCGTCTTCACGTCCATCATCATGCGCTTCTTGGCGAGCGCGCGCGCTTTGGCGCGCATCTTGGCCTTGAGCTTGGGGTCGCCATCCTCCTGGCGCATCTCTTCTTTCAGCTCCTTGAGCGTCATCTTCATCTCTTGCGAGAGCTTCCAGCGGCTGTGGGCGTAGTCCGCCGCGGATACGATGAAGGCGGCCCCCACGGTCTCGAGGAGGATCCGGCCGATGACCCCAGCGAGGATCACCGAGCCGCCCGCGACGTCGTGGGCCCAGAGACCGAGCAGCGTCGGGAGCTCGTCGCGAGTGACCGAGTAAGCGACGCCGCCGACCACGACGACCTTGGCCACCGCGAGCGCGACCTCGAAGCCGCCGTGCTTGAGGCTGAAGAGCTGCTTGAGCTTGGGCAGCGGGTCGAGCCGCTCGAGCTTGAACCCGACGACCTCGGTATTGGGCGCGACCCCCGCCTGCGCGAAGCCGGCCGCGGCGGTGGCGAGCGTCGTCGCGACGAGCACGGGAACGACGAGGACGAGGAGCGCGCCCCAGAGCGCGCGGTTCACGCCCGCGAGCTCACCTCGAGCAAAGGCGCCCGGGTCTCCGAGCGTCGCCGAGAACAAGTCGCGCACGACCAGGGCGCCGGCGTCGCGCATCCCCATCGCCACGCCGAGCCCGGCGACCAGGGCGGCGACGGCGCCTGCATCGCGCGCGCGGGCAAACTTTCCCTCCTTGCGAAACTGCTCCTTTCGCCTTGGGGTCGGGTCGAACTTGCGGTCTTCGTCGCTCTCGCTCACGGCTGCCCCGACGGCGGCGCGATCTCGGTGAGCACGCGGTCGATGCGGAGCGGGAGGGAGCCGAGGCTCTCGACCAGGGGCCGGAAGATCTCACGCGCCGACGCCGCGAGGACGAGCAGGCCCGCGCCGATGAGGATGGCGAAGCCCACGTTGAAGACCTGGAGCGATGGCGCGACGCGCGCGATCAACGCGAGCCCGGCCTGGATGGCGAGCGAGACGGCGAGCACCGGCAGCGCCATGCGCACGCCGAGGCCGATCGCTTGGCCGATGATCTCGGCGAGGACGGGCGCCGCGAGCGACGGCGACGCCCCCGCCGCCACCGGCAGCGCGTCGAACGACCCGAGCAACATCTGAATCACCACGCGGTGGGCGCCCATCGACAGCGCGACGAGGAGGGCGAACGTGGAGAAGACGCGCGAGATCGACGTCTCTTGCGTGCCGAGGGCGGGGTTGTAGAGAGACGGCGACCCGAGGCCGAGCGCCTGCGACGCGAGCTCGCCCGCAACCTCGGCGCCCGCGATCGCGACCCTGAAGACGAGCCCGATGAGCGCGCCGATGGCGAGCTCCTTCACCACGAACGGCGCAACGGAGGTGACGTCGAAGAGCTTCGGGATGGGGACGCGGCCGGCCATGGCGGCCACGGTCAGCACGAACACCAGGCCCACCCGCTGCGTCTTCGGCGTCGCTTGCCCGGGGAACGGCGAGACGACCACGAACGCGGCCACGCGCGCGACCACCAGCCCCAGCGTCAGGGCCCAGCCGATCGCGAGCTCGCGCAGCATCAGCGCACCACGCGGGCGACGTCGGCGAAGCAGGTCTTCGTGTACGAGAGCGCCTTGTCGATCATGGCGGGCCCGGCGAAGAGGAGGAGCACGACGATGCCGAGGACAAGCGCTGGTTC
>CALKVR010001092.1 GCA_938004815.1 uncultured Polyangiaceae bacterium
GGGGCGTCGAGCTCGGCCGCGAGCGCCTCGCCCCCGCGCCGCTCGTGTGCGCTCTCGGGCACCGCGGACGGGAACAGCCGGCGTGTCGCCAGCGCCTCCCAAAGCACGACGCCCATCGAGAAGATGTCGGCCCGCCGGTCGACGGCCTCGCCGGCCAGATGCTCGGGCGACATGTACGCGAGCTTGCCCTTGATGTGCCCCGGCTCGGTGAGCGCGACCCGCCCCTTGGCCTTGGCGATCCCGAAGTCGTGGAGCTTCGGGGTCCCGTGGGTGGTGACGAGGATGTTGTGCGGCGAGACGTCGCGGTGAACGAGCCCCAGCGGCTCGCCCGAGGCGCCCGTCGCTTCATGGGCCGCGTGCAGACCGTGGAGCACGGCCGCGGCCATGGCGCACGCGATCTTGACGGGGACGCGCGCGCCGCGCGCTTCGGACGAGGCGAGCAGGTTGGCGAGCGACTCGCCCTCGGCGTACTCCATGACGAGCCACAGCGCCCCCTCGTGATCGACCACGTCGATGACGCTGAGGACGTTGGTGTGGTTGATGCGCGACGCGAGGCGGGCCTCGTCGATGAGCATCGCCAGCGCGCCGCCGTCGCCGGCGTGCCGGTCGTGGAGGCATTTCATCGCGAAGAGGCGCGTGAAGCCGGCCACGTTGGAACGCTTGGCGAGGAAGACCTTGCCGAAGCCGCCCGCGGCGATGGGCGAGAGGAGGCGGTAGGGGCCGATGTCCAATGGCGAAGACGAGGATAGAATGATCGGGTGACGGAACGGGCGAGTCCGCTGCGCGCGCCGCTCGACGTCGCGCTCGACGATCAGCTTCGCGAGCTCGACGTCGCGCTCGCGCGCGCCTACCAGATCCTCGGCGCCGCCGGTGTCGTGGCGGCGGGCCTGGTCGGTCTCGTGCTCGAGCTGCCCCAGGGGTACGCGATGGCAGGGCTCAGCGCCGCCGGCTTCGTGTGGTTCCGCGTCCAAGAGCGGTGGCTCCCGGGCCCGCGCGGGCCGCTCGCCGCGCGCATCGGGGTCGCGGTCGAGGCGGCGATGCCGCCGGTCTTCTTGGTGGCGGTCGGCCTGACGCAAGGGGCCGAGTACGCCCTGGGCTCGTTCGTGTCGCCGATGCTGTTCGCGTGCGTGCTGCTCGCCTCGACTGCGCGCCTGCGGCCGGTCGCGCCCCTCGTCATCGGCGTGGCGTCGGCCGTCTCGTTCCTGGCGCTCTACTACGGGTGGCTGCGCCACGGGCTCAGCGCCGAGGCCGCGGCGTTGCCGCTCTTCGGCGCGCCGATGCAGATCAGCCGCGCGATCGCCTTTCTCACCGGAGGCCTGCTCGCGTTCTTGGTGACCAAGGCCCTCCGCCGCGCCATCGGCAGGGCCGAGCGCGCGGTGCGCTCGCAAGATCTGTTCGGAAAGTACCGGCTCGGCGATCGCATCGGCGCCGGCGGCATGGGGGTGGTCCACGAGGCGCTCTACTGCCCCGAGGGCGGCTTCGAGCGGACCGTCGCGATCAAGCTCCTGCACCCGCATCTCGCCGATCAATCGAGCTTCGTGGCCGCGTTCCGCACCGAGGCCGAGCTCTCGGCGCGGCTCGTCCACCCGAACATCGTGCAGACGCTCGACTTCGGCAAGGGCAAGGATGCGTACTTTCTCGTCCTCGAGCACGTGCGCGGGATGACGATGGCGGCGTTCATGACGCGCCTCGGCGCGCTCGATATCAAGCTGCGAAGCGACGTCGTGGCCTGGCTCGGAGACGAGATCCTGGCCGGGCTCGAGTACGCGCACGACGGCGCTCGCGCCGCGCGCGGCGAGCCGCTCCGCGTCGTCCACCGCGACCTCTGCCCGGCGAACGTGCTTTTGTCCGTCAACGGCGACGTGAAGGTCTCCGACTTCGGGGTGGCCAAGGCGCGCGGCGACGCGACCCTCATCGCCGCCACCACGATCGCAGGGCATCCCGGCTACATGGCCCCCGAGCAGGTGAAGGCCGAGCCGCTCGACGAGCGATGTGATCTGTTCGCCGTCGGCGTGGTTTTGTGGGAGCTCCTCGCGGGCGAGCCGCTCTTTCGGAAGTCGAGCGACGCCGCCACGGTGCTCGCCGTCGTCGAGGGCCGCGCGCGCTCGATCCTCGAGGTTCGCCCCGAGCTCGCTCCAACGTGGGCGGCGTTCTTCGACGCCGCCCTGGCCCGTCACCGCGCCGAGCGCTTTGGGAGCGCGGCCGAGATGCGAGCAGAGCTCTCGAAGCTCAGGGCCGACGCGCGTCCGCGGCGCGACGAGGTCGCCGAGCTCGTCGCGCTGGCGTCGAGCGCGGCCGAGCCCCCGGTGACCAAGGGCGGCGTCGACGGCGGCGAGACCGCCAACACCGCGGTCGACCGCCCGGCGGTCGAGACCCTACACTAAGGCTGCTTTGGAAGAGCGAACGGTGCGCCTCGAGGGCGGGCGGCAGGCTCGGCTTCGCCCCGCCCAGGGTGCCGATGCGGCGGCGCTCGTGGAGCTCGATCGGGCGCTGGTCGCCGACGGCCGCGGGGTGGTGCAGTCCCCCGAGCAGCTGGGCACGGACCGGGTCGAGACCTCGCGCGCGCCGCGGGCGAAGTGGGGGAGCCTCCAGGCCTCGGGGAATGTCGGGCTGGGGCTCGCGCGTACCCCTCGGAATGCGAACACCGCTCGCCTGGCTCGCCGCGGCAGCTCTGCTGTTCTCCATGACGACGGCGCATGCCGAGACGCTCTCCGGCACCGCCGGCAACTGCGTCGGCGGAACCGCTGACGTGCGCACCTGGCGGCCCGAGGTCGGTCCGGCCGCCTCGTTCATCGCGCACGCCTACACCTCGGCCGAGGGGACGCTCTTCATCGGGCTGGGCTTCGACGAGACCGGGTACTGGTCGATCGAGGACCACGGCGGCATGGATGCGGGCGAGGGGGCCGGTGTCCTGTACCTGGCGCACACGAGCTTCGCGGCCGAGCGAACACTGCACCGCGTGTACGACGGCACGGGCCACGCTTCGTTCGATCAGATCAAGCAACCGGATGACACGCCGGAGCAGGCATTCGCTCGCTTTCAAGCCGCCCAACGTGCCGCCATCAAGAAGCGACTCTTCACCCTCGCGGCTGGTCCGTGGAAGGTCGCGTCGCTCACCCATGACTACCGGCTCAACACCCCGAGGCGCGCCGAGCTCGGCGAGATCGAGACGTTCACCGGCTGGTTCGCCGAAGCGAAAAGGGCCGACAAGCCGGCGCTCCGCTTCGGCATGTTCGGCAAGCCGTACATGTGTTGGTGCGACTACGGGTGGCGGGGCTACACCCTCGCGGCGCCCAAAGCCAAGCGCTGAGCTCGGCCGGCGCGATTTTCAGCACGCTGCTACAACCAGAACGTCGGGCGCACGTCCGCGTCGACGAGGGTGCGTAGCGTCGCGCCCGGCTCGACGACGACGAGCCTCCTGTCCCTTTGCGGAGCCGACTGGGTCTGGAACGCGACGATCGCGCGCGCCGGATGCGCGACGGGCCTCGTGATGGCCATGTAGCCGCGATCGGATGCGAAGAGCGTCTCCGGACGATCGGGCTCCGAGATGTCGACGAGGAGAAGCGACTCGTCTTGCTCGATCTTGGTTTTGCCGTCGGCGAGAGGGGTGCGGTGGGTCGCGCGGCGGATGTAGACCGCGACTGCGTCTCCATCCTTCGTGAACGTGGGCCAGCACGCCTCTTCACACGCGGGCGAGACGCGCCGGCTCTGGCCCGACTTCAGATCGAGGACGAAGGCTTGGTAGCCCTCGCCGCCGTCGACCTTGGCGAGGTACGTGATGCGGTCCGATCGCGGCGACCAGACCGCGAGCCGCCCCTCGATCTCCGGAACCTCGATCTTTCCGCCGGGGTCGACGATCCAAAGGTTGGAGTCGCTCTCGATCAAGAGGTGCTCGCCATCGGGGGCGAGCGTGCATTGGCTGCCCAATCCGAGGACCCTGCGCTCGCTCGACGCGAGGTCGAACGCCACGATGCGATTGCCGCTCGCGAGGTAGAGGAGCCTGCCGTCGGGAGAGAGGTTGAGCGGCCCCCGAAACGGCTCCGTCGCGACGCGCTCGCGCTTGCCGACGGAACGGCGCTCGACCACGAGATCCGATTGGCGACGGTACGGCTCCAGCCAGGCCGCGACCGCGCGGTCGGCGTCGAAGACGAGCGAGGAGCCCGCGCGCCCGAGGAGTGTCTCGCGCCCGTCCTTGGCGGACACGGCCCGGTACACGCCGTCGGATCGGTAGACGAGCGCGGGGAGGTGCCCCGGCGGCGGCAGCTCGAGCTGTCCCGCGCCGAGCGGCTCGCGCGGTACGGGCCAAGCCTTGCGCAGGGCCGCGAGCTCGCTCGTGGCCCATGGGGCCGCCTTCAGCACCGCGGGCGAGAGCTTGTCCCCCGAGAGCGCGACCGGCTCCAGCTTTCCCTCGGTCGCCATGAGGAGCTCGTCTTCACCGGGGAGGTCGGGGTAGAGGAGAAGGAGCATGACGGTGGTGTCGCCCATCGCCGGGTCGCCGAGCGCGTCGACGATCTCTTCGATCAGCTTGCCGTCCGCGAGCTGCGGCAAGACGCGGATCGCGCTGCCGTCGGCCTCGACGCTCAGCGTCTCCTCGCTCTTGATGTCGTGCTCGGCGTGGGTAGCCAGCCAAGGCAGGTCCGGCGTCGGCGTTCGCGACACCAACTCCTGCATCGCCCGCACCCGCCCCTGGATGCGGCCGGCGACGAGGATCGACGCGAGCGTCTCGTCGCTCTCGCGAGCCGCGTTCAGGATGACCTCGCAGTCGCAATAGCCGCCGCGGCCCGCGAGCGCGAAGTAGAGGTCCAGCTGGTCGATGAAGCGGCGCTTGGCCCAGGCGCGGGTGAAGCGTGATGTGTTGTCGCACCCGGCGGTCAGGACCTGGTGGGCATCGAGGTTGCGGCCGCTCCGCTGTCCGCGCGCGACCAGCTCGCGCTCGACCGAGCGAAAGAGCGAGAGGCGCTCGGCGGGCCCGATGGGCCAGTCGGGCGCGGGCTTGAGCTCGGGAGGCTCGTCGCGATCGGAGAGCGTCCACGCGGCTTCCAGCCAGGGGACGAGCGGCTTGGCCTCGTACGCATCGAGAAAGAGCGCCGCCGCCTTCTCCTTTTCGCCGTGCGCCTCTTGCGACCGAGCCTGGATCGCGAGCGCGTCACCGCGCAGCGGCGCGACCCCAGTCGCCTTGGACGCGAGCTCGGCGGCGCCGTGGATGTCGCGCGCGTCGATGCGGATCCAGGCGAGACCCAGAGCGACGTGCGGATCATCGGGCGCGTGCGCCGCGATCGCTTCAAAGACGGCGCGCGAGCGAGCGCCCTGTCCCATCGCTCGGAGGGCGCGCCCGAGGAGGAACGACGGCACGACCTCTTTCGGGTTCGCTTCGACGAGCGCGGCGAGCCCCTCGACCGCCTCCGCGTTGCGGCCTCGCGACACGAGGCCTTGGAGCCGCGCGAGCTCGGCGGCGTTCACGCGTCATCCCTTTCGGGGTCGCGGGAGCCCGAACTCGATCATCCGGTTGATGAGCGTGCGCCGCGACACCCCGAGCAGCTCGGCCGCGCGCGACTGGTTGCCGCCGCACTGCTCGAGGGCCTCGATGATGCGCTTGCGCTCGACCGCATGCACGTCTTCGGCGAGGGTGCGCCGGCTGGGCTCCGGCGGCGGAATGAACGGTTGGCTGGGCCGCGGCGACGACATCGGCGGTGGGGGGATCGCCGACGCCGAGGGCGGGGGTGGCACCACGCTCGGGCGCAGACCGAGGTGCTCGGCCTCGAGCACCGAGCCGGCCCACAGCATCGCGCGGTCGAGGACCGAGCCCAGCTCGCGCACGTTGCCGGGCCACTCGTAGGCGAGGATCGCCGCCATCGCTCCCGCGCCGATCGCGGGGGTAGGGCGACCGAGCCGATGCGCGCTCGCCTCGAGGAGGGTCTGGACGAGCGACGGCAGCTCGTCGACGCGCGTGCGCAGCGCCGGCACCGTGATCGTCAGACCCGCGAGGCGGTAGTAGAGATCGCGTCGGAACGCCTCTCGCGCAGGCGACGCCTCGAGATCGCGGTTGGTGGCAGAGACGAACCGGGCGTCGAACGCGCGCGGCTTGAGCGCGCCGAGCCGGAGAACCTCACGCCGCTCGAGCGCGATGAGGAGCTTGGCCTGGGTCGCGGGGGGGATGTCACCGATCTCGTCCAGGAAGACCGTGCCGCCCGAGGCCGACTCGAGGAGGCCCGGCTTGCTCTGCTGCGCGCCGGTGAACGCGCCGCGCTCGTAGCCGAAGAGCTCGCTCTCCAAGAGGTGCTCGGGCAGGGCCGCGCAGTTGAGGTGCAGCCAGGGGCCGGTCGAACGCTTGGACTTGTTGTGGATCTGCTGCGCGATCCAGCCCTTGCCCGCGCCCGTCTCGCCGAGGAGCAGGACCGAGATGTCGGTGGGCGCGACGAGATCGAGCAGGCGCGTGGCGTTCGCCATCGTCGGCTGATCGCTCGTCTCTTTTTGGCGGGCGGCGTTCGCGGGGAGGCGCGCGATCACGACGACGCGGCCGAGCTCGAACGGCTCGCCCCACTGGATCGCGACGCGCTCTTGCGGCTTGAGCAGCCGACCGCGCACGGTGGTGCCGTTCGAGCTGCCGAGATCTTCGACCGAGAGCTCGGAGCCGAGGTGCAGCGCGGCGTGGTGACGCGAGAGCGACGGGTGATCGAGCACGACCGTCGCCGTCGCGCTGCGGCCCACGATGCACGTGCCCGCCTCGGGGAGCGCGACGGTCGTGGCTCCGCCGTCCCACAGCGCGGTCAGCGTGCCGTAGCCAGGGCCCGGGGCCTGCAGACGGAGGGTGGTGTCCTCCGAAGGCCGTTGGGGAGAGCCCGACATCCTTTGGCTTTTATCACGACCCCGAGAGAAGGGGTGTCTGTTACCCTTCGGGGATGCGGGTCCTCGGTCTTTGCGCGACCGCCCTGCTCGGGGCGGCGTGCGTCGGCGATATCGGCGACGGCGAGGCGACGGCCCCGCCGGGGGTCGACCAGGCCTGCGGCGCCATCCAGCCCGGGGCGAGCCCCCTCAGGCGGCTGACGCGCTGGGAGTACAACCAGACCGTCCACGACCTCCTGGGCGACACGACCGCGCCCGCGAACGGGTTCGTGCCCGAGGCCATCCAGTTCGGGTTCGACAACGGCGCCCTCGGGGCGACGCTGAGCGCGGTGGTGGTCGAGCAGTACGAGAAGGCGGCGAACGACCTGGCGGCGGGGGCGGTGCTCGATCTGCCGGGTCTGATGGGCTGCGACCCAGCGGTGACGGGCGAGGACGCCTGCGCGGCCGCGTTCATGGAGCGCTTCGCCAAGCGCGCGTTCCGCCGGCCCCTCACCGCCGACGAGTCGGCGCGCCTCGCCGGCTTTTACGCCCAGACGCGCGCCAGCCAGACGTTCCCCAAGACGATCGAGATGGTCGTGAGCGCGGTGCTCCAGTCGCCTCACTTTCTCTATCGGATCGAGCTCGGCATGCCCGACCCCGCGTCCGAGGCGGCCGTGCGGCTCTCGGACTACGAGGTCGCTTCGCGGCTCTCGTACCTGTTCTGGGGCTCGATGCCGGACGACGAGCTCCTCGCGGCTGCCGAGAGCGGCGCCCTGTCGGACGCGCAGCAGATCAAGGTGCAGGCCGAGCGCATGCTCGACGACGACCGCGGTGCGCGCGCGATCAAGAATTTCTACGAGCAGTGGTCGGGCGCGCGCGATCTCGGCAAGATCGAGCGCAGCACGCCGTACTCGCCCGAGATCGCCGCCCTCCAGCAGGCCGAGCTCGGCCTGTTCGCCGACGACGTCGTCCGCAACCAAGACGGCCGGTTCGAGACGCTCATGACGTCGCCGGTCACCTTCTTGAACGACGACCTCGCGACCTTCTACGGGCTCCCGGCGCCGGGCTCGGCAGAGATGGTCCGCGTCGAGCTGGACGCGGCGCGGTACCCGGGCATCGTCACCCGTGGGGCGCCCCTCGCGCTCCTTTCGCACCCGGCGCAGCCTTCGATCGTCTTGCGCGGCAAGTTCATCCTCGAGCAGGTGCTCTGCCAGCCGCCCCCGCCACCGCCGTGCAACGCCGACACGTCGCTGCCGGCCATCGACCCGACCGCCACCGCGCGCGAGCAGCTCGAGACCAAGACGAGCGTCGAGCCGTGCAACGGGTGCCACACCGTGATCAACCCGCCTGGGTTCGCGTTCGACCACTTCGACGAGCTCGGGCGCTGGCGCGACGACGAGCACGGCCTCGCGATCGACACGACCGGGACGCTCGCGGGCACCGACGCTGCCGGGCCGTTCAGCGGACACACCGAGCTTTTGGGGCGGCTCTCGACCAGCCAAGAAGCGCGGACCTGCATGGTCAAGCACTGGTTCCGCTACGCCTTCGGTCGCGACATGACCGAGGCGGATTCGTGCACGGTCGACGACGTCGAGCTCGTCTTCGTCGAGAGCGACGGCAACCTCCGCGAGCTGCTCCTCTCGCTCACCCAGACCGACGCGTTCCTCTACCGAACCCGAGAAGGCGGTGCACCGTGA
Organism: uncultured Polyangiaceae bacterium; assembly: GCA_938004815.1. Lineage (GTDB taxonomy): Bacteria > Myxococcota_A > Polyangia > Polyangiales > Polyangiaceae > Xiheicaenibacterium. The sequence goes on from CALKVR010001092.1 coordinate 8,520, forward strand.
TGCGTCCGTTCCGAAAGCGAGCCTTTCGCCCTCGCGGAAAGCCAGGCCGCCGCGCGGTCCTGCGCGGCGCGGGCGGCCTGCTCCTCGGGCTGCCCTTCCTCGAGAGCCTCACCGCCAAGCCGTCGCGCGCCGCGCCCGGCGGGCCCCCCAAGCGGCTCGTCATCCTGTACTCGAGCAACGGCACGGTGCTCAAGAACTGGACGCCGTCGTCGACGGGGCCGTCGTTCACGCCCTCGCCCATCCTCGCGCCGCTCGATACGCCGCTCCTCCGCCCCAAGCTGACGGTTTTGTCAGGCATCCGGATGGCGTCGGCCCAGGACACGTCGGGCAACGGTCACGCGGTGGGGATGACGAGCATGCTCACGGGCCGCCCGTTCACCGAGGTCGTGCCTACCGAGTTCGGCGACGTCGGCTGGGGCGCGGGGATCAGCATCGACCAGCTGATCGCCTCCAAGGTGGCCGACGCGGGCCAGCTCCCCAGCATCGAGCTCGGGGTCCAGACTCAGAAACAGTACGGCAACTTCTACAGCTACATGAGCTACGGCGAGGGCGGCGGGTCGACGAACGCGATCGCCTCCGACGACGACCCCCGCAACGCGTTCGAGCGCCTCTTCGCGAACGTGCCCGACGACGAGGCGGCCAAGGCCGAGCTGCAGGCGGCGATCGATCGCCGCAAGAGCGTCCTGGATTTCGTCCAGGGTGATTTCACGCCGCTCCAGGGCAAGCTCGGCAAAGACGACCAGGTTCGGCTCGACAAGCACCTCGAGCTCCTGCGTGAGCTCGAAGACCGGCTCGCCGTCGGCGCGGTGTGCGGCAAGCCCGACGCGCCGACGTTTCAGGACGGCGACATTTTCCAGAACGATCTCTTTCCCGAGCTCGGTCGCACCCAGATGGATCTCATGGCGGCCGCGTTCGCCTGCGACATCACCCGCGTGGCCACGCTCCAGTATGCGACCGCGCAGGCGGGCACCGTGTTCAACAACTTCGTCACCGCGCCGTGGGAGCAGATCACCGACGACTACCACCACGGTCTGTCGCATCTCTCGGTGGGCTCGGACGAGCAGAACCCCGACCCGACCCAGGTCCAGGCCCAAGACGCCCTCAGCTCCATCAACAACTGGTTCTCGACCCAGCTCGCCTACCTGGCCAACCGCCTCGCCGAGTACGAAGAAGAAGACGGCAGCACCGTCCTCGACAACACCGCCATCCTCTGGGTGAGCGAGATCTCCGAGGGGCCCACCCACCGCTTCGACCGCATGCCGTTCGTGCTGCTCGGCAACATGGGCGGCGCCATCAACGCGGGCCAGCACGTCGACTACGAGAACCAGCGCGCCCACAACGACCTCTACGTCACC
>CALKVR010001093.1 GCA_938004815.1 uncultured Polyangiaceae bacterium
GCTCCTCTGTGGGGACCTCGAGGTGGCGAAGAAGATCATCGCCGCCGAGCCTCAGCTGCCAGGCGATCTGACGCCCCAAGAGAAGCTCAAGGAGCTCTTGGTTTTCTCTGTCAGCGAGGGCTATTTCAAGCTGCGAAATCAGCTCGGGCTCGCCATCAAAGTAGGTCAGTAGGCCGTGCGCCGCTGCCCCGCCGTGAGCGGCAGCAGCGGCTGGCTTCTATGTAGGCACATGTGGCCCTTGATTTTTGTTCCCGCCGCGGGACCATGGTGATGTGACGGCGCTTACCTCGGTTCGGGTTGTCGACGGGGAGGCTCGCCTGTTTGGCGAGTTCGACCTGATCGCCAAGCTCGGCCGGGGGGGCATGGCCGAAGCGTTCCTCGCGGCGAAGCGCGCGAAGCCCGCCGAGCTCGTGGTCGTGAAGCGCCTCACACCCGACTTCGCGGACGACGTGGACCACCGCCTCATGCTCGAGGAAGAGGCGCGCATCATGCCGCTCTTCAGCCACCCCAACGTGGTCAGGACGGTCGAGGTCGGCGAGCAGGAGGGGCAGGCCTACCTGGCGATGGAGTTCCTCGACGGACTGCCGCTCGATCAGTGCGCCGACGCCATCGCGCCGCTCGGCGTGGAGGCGGTGCTCCACGTGGTGTGCGAGCTGCTCGACGGTTTGCACTACGTGCACGAGCTTCGCGGCGCCGACGGTGAGCCGCTCGACATCGTCCACCGTGACGTCAGCCCGCACAACGTGTTCCTGACGTACGAGGGCCGCGTCACCCTGGTCGATTTCGGCATCGCCAAGAGCAAAGGCCGCGGCAAGCACACGTCGACGGGCGTGGTGCGGGGCAAGCTCGCGTACATGGCGCCCGAGCAGGCCCTTTGCGACGAGGTCGATCGGCGAACCGACGTGTTCGCGGTGGCGGTCATCCTCTGGGAGATGCTCCACACCGCCCTCGCCTACGAGGCTGCGGGGGCCGACGCGCCGCCCGATTCGGTCCGCGCGCGGCGTTACTGGGATGGGCTCGGCGACGTCCAAGTGCTCAAGCGGATGACGTTCGGCGATCTCCCCGGGATCGATCCAGAGATCGGCTCGCCGCTGCGTGACGTCCTCGCCAAGGCGCTCGCCATCAAGCCCGACGAACGGTACGCGACCGCGCGAGAGCTCCGCGCGGACCTGGTCAAGCTCAAGTCGGGCAGCTTCTCGCGCCGCGCGCTCGGCGCGGCCGTCGCCGACGCCGCCGCCGGCTACCGAGAGGCGCTCAAGGCGGTGGTCGACGCTCACCTCGTGTCCGCCCGCGGCACCGAGGGCCTCGTCGGCGTCGACCCCACCATCGGCAAGGAGCCCGGTGCCAAAGAGACGGGCGCCGACGAAACGGACGCCCCGCCCGATGCCGTCGCGGCGGGGGTCGCCGCCACCCCGGATGCCGCAGGGCCGGCGAGCGGGCCGATCTCCGAACGCGTGGAGCGAACGCTCACCGAGACCGGCGGCGCATCGTCGGTCGATCTGCCGCCGCGCAGCGGTCGACCTGGTGCTCGCGGCCGGTCTTGGGCGCTGGTCGGTGCGCTCGCGGTGGCGGCGGGGGGCGTCGGCGTCTACCTGCTTTCGCGGCCGGCCGCGCCACCACAGCCCTCGGTCGAGACGCCTGCTGCGCCGGCCGCGCCCGCGCCCGCGTCCTCGGTGAAAGCGACGCTCGTCGCGTTCGAGCTCGAGGTCACGACGCCGGGCGCGCGCGCGTTCCTCGACGACATGGCGATCACCCAGCTGCCGTTCGCGGCCAAGCTCGAGAAGAGCAGCAAGGCCCGCGCGCTGCGCGTCGAGGCGCCGGGCCATGTCCCTCAGTCACGCATCGTCGTGCCGGATCGCGACGTCGCCATCACGATCGAGCTCGAGAAAGAGCCGGAGGAGCTCCAGCGGCCGGCAGATGCCGCGTCGCCGGCTGGCCGGCCGGTCCGAGCCCCGTCCGCGCCTGCGACGGCCGCGCCGCCACCCGGAAAGCCGGCGTCCACGTCGGTCGCCGATCCGAGCGATCCGTGGGGCAAGAAGAAGGCGCAGTAGCGGTCGTATCGCGGTAGAGTCGAGGCCCGTTGGCTGCCCACGGCCTGGCTCATCGCATCGCGATCTTTCTCGGCGTTTTCGGCGCACTCGGCCTCGCCGCGGCGCCGGTCCGCGCCCAAGC
>CALKVR010001094.1 GCA_938004815.1 uncultured Polyangiaceae bacterium
AGAGCTTGCCGCCGATGTCGACCTCCCAGGTCGCCTTCTCGACCCACGCCAGGTCGACGGCCTCGCCGCCGCCCTCGACCATCGCGAGGCCGACCGCGCCGCCGAGCGTGTGGCCATACGAGGCTGCGCGGATGTAGCCGACCGCACGCCCGTTGCGCTTGACGATCTCGGCGTGAAAGAGAAGCGGCTCGGGGTCCTGGAGCAGCACCTGCACGATGCGGCGCTTCAGCGGGCCCTGGGCCTTCTTGGCGACGACCGCGTCTTTGCCGACGAACCCGCCCGGCTTCTTGAGATCGACGGCGAAGCCGAGGCCGGCCTCGAGCACGGAGTCGGTGTTGTCGATGTCGTGGCCGTAGTCGCGGTAGCCCTTCTCCATCCGCCCGCCTCGACGATGCGATCGTAGACGTGGGTCGCCTGCTCGGTGGGGACGTAGAGCTCGTAGCCGAGCTCGCCGAGGTAAGTGATGCGGACGCAGAGGGCGCGCGCGTAGCCGATGTCGATCTCGCGCGCGGTGCGAAACGGGAAGGTGTCGTTGGAGAGGTCGGCCGTGGTGATCGACTGCATGAGCGCGCGCGACCACGGCCCCTGAACGTTGATCTGCGCGTAGCCCGAGGTGACGTCGGTGACGAACGCGTGCGCGTCGTCCGGGAAGTGCCGACGCATCCAGGTGAGCACGTGGCGGTGCGCGGTGTCGGAGGCGACGACCCAGTAGCGATCGTCGTCGAGCTTGGTGACGGTCAGATCGGCCTCGAGGGTGCCGCCCTCGTTCAGCCATTGGGTATAGGTGATGAGGCCGCGGTCGCCGTCGACGTTGTTCGCCGAGATCTGGTTGAGGAGCCGGCCCGCGTCGCGACCCTCGACCGAGAACTTCGCCATGAACGACATGTCCATGAGGATGACGGCGTCGCGTGTCGCGTCGTGCTCGGCCTTCCAATGCGAAAACCAGCTCTGCCGCCCCCACGAGAGCGGGCCCGCGTCGGGGGTCGAGCCATCGGGCGTATACCAATCCGCGCCCTCCCAGCCGCTCACGTCGCGGAAGTACGCGCCGCGCGCCGCCAGCCGATCGTATATCGCCGACTTCTTCGCGCCGCGCGCGGTCTGCATCGATCGCGTCGGGTAGTGGCATTGGTAGACCATCCCGAGCGACTCGACGGTGCGCGTGCGCCGGTACTCGGGGTTCGCCTGATAGGTGTGCAGGCGGTCGATGTTGAACCCGGTGACGTCGACGTCCGGGCGACCGGTGATGATCCAATGCGCGAGGACGCGCCCGAGGCCGCCGCCAGTGAGGATGCCGATCGAGTTGAGCCCCGCCGCGACGAAGTAGTTCTTGAGCTCGGGGGCTTCACCCACGCACGGCTGCAGATCGGGCGTGAAGCTCTCGGGGCCGCAGAAGAACTTGCGCACGCCGACCTCGAGCGAAATCGGCACGCGCTGCATCGCCTTTTCGACGTACGGGCCCATGCGGTCCCAGTCGGGTGAGAGCTCGCCGAACGAGAAGTCTTCGGGGATGCCGCCGACCTTCCACGGGGCGCAGATCGGCTCGAAGAGGCCGATCATGAGGCCGCCCACCTCTTCACGGAAGTAGCCGTACGAGCCCGGGTCCTCGAGCACGGGGAACGACGGCAGGAGACCCTCCATCTTGTCGGTGATGAGGTAGTAGTGCTCGGCGGCCTGATTGGGGATGTTGACGCCCGACTTCGCCCCGAGCTGGCGCGCCCACATGCCGGCGCAGTTGACGACGTACTCGCACTCGATATCGCCGTGCGACGTCTGGACGCCGGCCACGGCCTTGCCGCGCTTGATAATGCCGGTGGCGGCGACGCCCTCGAGGATCGTCGCCCCCTGGAGCCGCGCGCCCTTGGCGAGGGCCATGGTGCAGTCGACCGGGTTCGCCTTGCCGTCCTCTTTCACGTAGAAGCCGGCGAGCAGATCGTCGGTCTTGGCGAGCGGAAACAGATCGCGCACCTCGCGCGGCGAGATCTCGTGCACGTCGACGCCGAGGTGGCGGTTGAACGCGGATACGCGGCGGTACTCTTCGAGCCGATCCGCGTCGCCGGCGACCTCGATGAAGCCGACGGGGTTGAAGCCGGTCGAGAGGCCCGTCTCGTCCTCCAGGCGCGCGTACAGATCGCGCGTGTACTTGCGCATCTCGGTCGACGTCTCCGAGGTCGAGCCGAAGCACACCATGAGGCCCGCGGCGTGCCACGTCGTCCCGGATGTGAGCCGGTCGCGCTCGATCAGCACCACGTCTTTCCAGCCCATGTGAGCGAGGTGGTAGGCGACGGAGCAGCCGATGATGCCGCCGCCGATGATCACCACGCGGGCACGCTGGGGCAGTGCGGGTTGAGACATGGTGCGTCTATACACCGGGTGACGCGAGGCGTGCGGGCGCGCGGGTTTGACGCCTCGCCATCCCGGTCGTACCTGCGGGTATGCGTCTTTCGCGCTTCTCGCGAGCGCTCGGCACGTTCGGGCTGGCCGCTCTGTTCGGTTGTGGTGATGACGGCGGCGGTGCACCGACGGGCTCCGGTGCGGGCGACGCGACGGGGACGACGACGGGGTCCGGCAGCTCTACGGCGAGCACGGGCCAGGGCGGCGCACCGCCGGTCCCGGTGCCGGGGCTCTATGCGGAGTACTTCACGGGCTACTTGGATCTGATGCTCGCGCGGGTCGAGCCGGGCGTGGACGTGGACTGGGGCGACGCGGGGCCTCACGACGGTGTGGGGGCCGATCGGTTCTCGGCGCGGTGGAGCGGAACGCTCACGCCGCCGACGGCTGGTACCTACACGTTCGCGACCGAAACCGACGACGGGGTTCGTCTCTACATCGATGACGAGCTCGTCATCGATGATTGGCGGGGTCACTTCGTTACGCGCAACGAGGCGGAGGTCGCGCTCACCGGCGATCCGGTGTCGATCCGGCTCGAGTATTTCGAGATCGATCTGGCTGCCTCGGCCAAGCTCCTCTGGTCGGTCGACGGGGGGCCAGAGGCGGTGGTCCCCGAGAGCGTCCTCTCGACGTTCGATCAGCCGACGGGCCTCGCGAGCCCCAAGCCTCCGTTCGCGAATCCGGTCATGGCGTTCGACTGCCCCGATCCCGGTGTCATGTTCGACGCGACCGCGTCGCCGCCGGCGTTCTTCGCGGTGTGCACGGGGGGCTCGTTTCCCATTCGGTCGTCGCGCAGCCTGGTCTTCTGGAGCGATACGGGCGTGTCGCTCTTGCCCAACGGCAAGGCGAGCTGGGCCGCGAACGGCAACCGCGACTGGGCGCCGGAGCTGCACCGCGTGGGAAATCAGATCGTCGCCTATTTCACGTCGGCCAACGGCGCGAACGTTCTCTCGGTGGGCGCGGTTCACGCATCGACCATGGCCGGTCCGTGGGTCGAGCAGGCGGGCCCGCTGGTCGAGCACCCGGTCGGTGTGATCGACGCCACGTTCTTCGAGGACGACGACGGCTCGCGCTGGCTCATCGACAAGGTCGACGGCAACTCGGCGGGGCAAGCGACGCCGATTCGCCTGCGCCGATTGACCGACGACGGCCTCGCGTTCGCACCGTCGAGCTCACCGGCCACGATCCTGACGAACGACGCGAGCACGTGGGAGGGTGGCGTGGTCGAGGCGCCGTGGATCGTGAAACGGAACGGGACCTACTACTTGTTCTATAGCGGCAACGTCTACGATCACCGGTACCGCACCGGGGTCGCGCGCGCGTCGTCGCTCGCAGGCCCCTACGAAAAGCACGGCGCCCCCATCCTGACGAACAACGCGCGCTGGGTCGGCCCCGGACACGGCTCGATCGTGACCGTGTCGGGCAAGGACTACTTCGTCTATCACGCGTGGACGAACGCCGGGAACGGCACCCACCTCCAGAGCGCCGGCCGGCACGTGCTCGTCGACCGCATCACGTGGCAGGCGAGCGGTTGGCCCTCCATCAACGGCGGCTCGCCCAGCGTGGACCCGCAGCCGTGGCCGGGCGAAGACTTCTGATCGGGGCGCGCTCCAGGTCGGCCGCGATGAGTCGGTCTCGGCGTAACATGCGGCGTGGGCTCGCTCCGACGAATCGTGCGCTTGGCGACCGTGGTGATCGCGCTGCCGTTGGCAATGGCTTGTGGCGCGCCGCCGGGGCCGCGCGCGGGCGCGGCGCCGTCGCCAACAGCGGCGCCGCCCTCGGCGTCTGAAGCGGTGCCGACGCAGCGGTTCGCGAGCCCGACGTTGTCGCCGGCTTCGTTCGATGACCCGCAACGCAAGGAGCGCTTGGTCACGGCGGCGCCGGCGCTCGCGGCGCTGGTGAAGGCCGAGCAGGAGGCCCAGAAGCTCCCCGGGCTGACGGTGGGGGTGGTGGTGGACGGCGAGCTCGTCGTCCACGCTGCTAGCGGGGTGCGCGATGTGGAGCGCAGCCTCCCGATCGAGCGGGGCACGGTGTTCGAGATCGCGTCGGTGACCAAGACGTTCACCGCCGCCGCGGTGCTCGCGCTGCGCGACGAGGGTCGACTCGAGCTCGACGACCCGATCGCGCGGCACCTGCCCGCGCTCGCCGGCGTGGTGTATCCGAACCGTGACGATCCGCCGATCACGATCCGACATTTGCTCACGCACACGTCGGGGCTCCCCATGTCGGGTCGGTTCGCCTACGACGCGGACCGCGCGCCGACTGCAGAGGAGGTGCTCCGGAGCTTCGATGGGCTCGGGCTCGAAGCGGCCCCCGGCGAGCGCTACGCGTACTCGAACGTCGGCTTCACGGTGCTCGCGCTCTTGGTCGAGCGCACCGGCAAGGCCCCCTTCGAACGCTTCGTGACCGACCGCGTGCTCTCACCGTTGAAAATGTCCGCGAGCGGCTTCGCGCCCGACGCCGCGATCCGGGCGACAGGCTACGAACGTGAGAAGGGTGAGCTGCGCGTCGCGCGCTCCAAGAAGCGCGGCGGCGCCGGCGGCTCGGGCGGGTTGTGGTCCTCGATGGACGAGCTCACGCGCTTCGTCGCGTTCCAGCTCGACGCGTGGCCTGCGGGCGCGGGCGTCGAGAGCGGACCGGTGCGGCGCAGCACCCGGCGTGAATCGCATACGCTCCAGGCGAGCCGCGGACTCAAGGTGCGGCGCTCCGAGCAGGCGACCGAGGCAGAGGCCCGCGGCATCGGCCTGGGCTGGCAGGTCTACGAGGACTGCACGTTCGACCGCGTCGCCTGGCACAACGGTCGCACGGCCGGTTTCAGCTCGGCGATCTACCTCGTTCCATCCCGCGGTGTGGGCGTCATCGTGCTCGCGAACGGCGAGGGCGACCCGGACAAGGTCGCGCGCGGCGTGCTCACGAAGCTCTCCGAGGCGGGCGCGCTCACCGAGCGAACCGAGCGGGCGAGCGAAGCGCTGCTCTCGGCCGCCAAGCGCGCGGTCGAGCTGCGCGCGGCGTGGGACGACGCCGCGCACGCCAAGCTGTTCTCTCCTGCCCATCGAGCCGCGGCGCCGGCCGACAAGCTCCGGGCGTACTTCGCGCTGTCGGTCCAGCGCCACGGAGCCTGCCGCTTCGAGCGCGTGCTCGAGGTCAGCGCACCCGGCGAGCTCGTGCTCGGTTACGCGTGCGACAAGGGCGCGATCGAGGTCGAGATCGAAGGGTCGCCCGTCGGCGCGGTCGAGATCGCCAAGCTCAAGCTGGTCTCGCGTGGGATCGACGGCGCCGAACCACGACGCGAAGCCCCACCGCCCAGCAAGTGCCGCTGAAGGGGCGATCGCGGCGAGAGGCGGCGCGGTCCGTGCATCCGCCTGACTGGAGCGTATCGCCCGGAGCGTTTCGCTACCGAGGGATGAGCTTCTCCCACGCTTCGAGGCTGGAGAGGACGCGCGCCCTCTCGGGGCCATCGAGGAGCACGGGCCGGAAGTCGCTCTGCACCGGGTTGCCCGACGTCGCGACGGGGATGACCTCGTCCGAAACGGGAATGACCGTGCCGTCACGAAGCTCGAAGCGCGCCTGGTAGATGATGGAGTCGATGTCGTCGGGCTGGGTGTTTCCGCCGAAGACGAAATTGGCGAGGCTGTAGACGATCTTCTTGCCCTGGTAGCTCTCGATGCCCTGGATGACGTGGGGGTGGTGGCCGAGCACGAGGTCGGCGCCGGCGTCGATGGCGGCGCGGCCGAGCTTCTGTTGGATCGGGCTCACCGCGTGCTCGCCCTCGATGCCCCAGTGGAACGACACGATGACGAGCGTCTCGGGCTTCTTGGCGGCGGCGACCTCTCTCTCGACCTGCTCTTGGATGTCGAGGCGGCCCCCGAGGTAGCCGAGGTTCTTGACCTCGATGCCGCGGACGGTGCGGGTGTCGACGACGCCCATCCCGAAGTGGCCCACCTTCTCGGCCTCGAGGCTCTTGCGGGTCTCGCGGAGGCCCTTGGGCCCGCAGTCGCCCGAGTGGTTGTTGGCGACCGAGACCACGTCGACGCTCCCCAGCGAGAGCATCTTGGCGAACTCGGTCTTGCCGCGAAACGCGAACTTCACGTCGCTGCGGCAGCCCTCGGTGGTGAGGGTGCCCTCGAGGTTGGCGATCGTCAGGTCGTCGTGGGCGAGGACGGACGCGACCCCGGAGAACGGCCTCGCGTAGTCGCCGTCGGCGAAGGTCTGATGAAACGATCCGCGCGCGCGCTCGGTGCCGGCCGGGTCGCCGAGGGTGCAGTCACCGACCGCGCTGAGCAGGAGCGAGCCGTTGCGGTGAGGCGCGGGTGTCGGCTCCGCGGCGGCGGCCGGCTCGGCCGCTGCGCGCGCCGATGCCTGCGCGCCAGGGAACTCGCGCAGCGTCGGCTGCTCTTCGCCATGCGCTTCCGAGGTGCAGCCGAGGAGCGCGCGCGAGAGCCCCGCGAGGATCCAGAGCGCGGCGGCCGGTCGATCGTTCCATAGCTTCGGGAGGATCACGGCGGGATCGTGTCGAACCCGCGACGACGAGGCCAACTACACCGCAGAATTGGTTCCGATGCGGTTCTTGGTCTGACCGAGCCGCTTCCACGTGAGCCCCTCTCGCTCGAGCCGTCGCTCGGTGGTTTGGATGGCCAGCTCGCTGCGATCGCCGCCCACGAAGCGCCGGCCGTGCTTGGCGGCGGCGACGAGGGTGGTGCCGCTGCCGCACATGAGATCGGCGATGGTCTCACCGGGCTCGCTCGCGG
>CALKVR010001095.1 GCA_938004815.1 uncultured Polyangiaceae bacterium
GCAGCTCGTGCGCTTCGTGGACGCCGGTGGAAGCGCCGGACGGCACGATGGCGCCGCCCCCGGCCCTCCCGCCCGAGCCGCAGCTCAACAAGTACATCGCCCACCTCGAGAACCTCGCGAGCGAGATGCAGGTCGTCGAAGAGGGCCCGCCCAACACCGAGACCAAGCAAGCGACCGATCTGTTCAGCAAGGCGGTGAAGGACAGCGAGCAGATGCTGCTCAAGCTCGACAAGACGGGCCAGACGCTGCTCACGCCGCTCTTGATGAACCCGCTCCGCCAGGGCTACCAGGCGTTCATCCAGGGCGCGGGCGGCGCCGCCAGCGGTCTGTGGGAGGTCATGGTCTGGCCGGACTACCGCGACAAGATCAAGGACCGCTACCCGTTCAACGTCGCCGCGCGGCGTGACGCCTCGTACGAAGACTTCGTCACCTTCTTCTCACCCAAGGGGACGATCTGGGGCTTTTACGACACGTACCTGGCGAACTTCCACATGAAGCAGAAGCACGACTTCATCCCGATGGCGCACCTCCAAGGGTACGTGCCGAAGGGCAAGCCGTTCACGCCCTTCAAGTCGGCGATGTACCCGTGCCTCAAGCGCGCGAGCGAGATCACCGACGCGATCTGGCCCGGCTTCAAGGGCGAGGAGCCCAAGGTCGTCTTCCAGATCAACCTCAAGACGGTGAGCCCCATCGTCAGCGACGTCATCTTCGAGGTCGACGGGCAGACGCGTCACTACCGAAACGAAAAAGAGTTCTGGTACGAGTTCAGCTGGCCGGGTGAGGGCAAGAAGGGCGCGCGCATGCAGGTGCGCGGCGCCGGTGGGCTCGACGAAGAGATCGTGCGCGACGGGCCGTGGGGCATCTTCCGTCTGCTCGAGTCGGCCGACAAGCTCACCGCCGCCAAGGACGACGATCAGATGTTCATCGCGACGTGGACGATGAGCGCGCCGCCGGTGTCGGTGACGATGCAGGTCCGTCCCAAGCGCGGCAACCACCCGTTCCCGATGAGCTTCTTCCGCGGCACGAACTGCCCGCCGTCGATCGGCGACAAGTTCGGCGGCGGCCAGGGCGGCAAAGAGAAGCCGGCGGCCGAAGAAAAGAAGCCCTAGCCAAGGGCCGAGCCCCTACGCGGGCGTCGCGCTCGGCGGCGCTCGGGCCGCCATTTCACCCCCCCGGCCCCCCTCACCGGTGGTGAGGGGGGAGGGAAGTTGGTGTAGCCTCAGCCGCGACCGTGTTCTGGAAGAAGAAGAAGGCTGCGGGACCCCCGCTCGTCGGCTGCTTCGGGAAGATCCCCGCTACCGGCGATTTCATTCGCCACCAGGCCGGCGGCGAGGAGCTCGCTGCCTTCGATCGCTGGGTCGGCGCCGCGATGGATCACGCGCAGCGGAGCCTGGGCCAAGAGTTCGAGGCCGCGTACCAGCGGTCGGTGGGCCTCTTCATGTTCCACGGCGAGGCCAAGGGTGAAGAGGGGCCCGAGCGCGGTCTCGTCGGCGCCTGGGCCGCGAGCGGAGACAGCGCGGGGCGCCTGTATCCGATGGTGGTGTTCGCCTCCTACGACTACGAGCGGCTGGTCGGCCTCGGCGCGGCGGCGCCCATCGCGCTCTGGCGCTTCTTCACCGCGGCCTACGAGATCGCCACCCAGGGTCGTGCGTGGCCGGTCGATGCGTTCCTCAAGCGCGTCGCCGCGCTCGAGGCGCCGCAGATCGAGGACCGTGACGCCGTCTCGGGGCCGTACCGAAAGTGGCTCGCCGAGAACCACATGAAGGCGCTCTGGGAGACGGGCTTCGGGAGCGACGCGAGCCGCTTTTGGGTGGTCTCCAACGTCGTCGAGTCCGTCTCGCCGTTTCGTGGTCAGGAGCTCCCCCAGACCGGCCTCGCCCTCCGCCTCCCGCTCGGCGCAGGCGACGCGTACGCGACCGCGGTGTGGACGGACATGATCCTCCGCATCGCCGGGTGGAAACAGACGCTCCCCAACACGTTCTGGATCCCTCAGCAGACCGCCCTCATCCACCTCGGTCCGCCCCACGTCGCCTCGCTCCGCGAGCTCATCGCGCCGACCGGCAGCGCCGAGCACGTCGCCGAGCTCTGCGGCGTTCCGACCTGCGACGAGCCCACCGCCCGCTCGCGCCTCAAGCCCCAGCTCGACGGTGTGGTGGCCAACACCGAGCAGCCGATCGCCCAGTTCCTCTCCGCGCTCTAAAGCGCGGAAATACACAACAGGCGACAGGCGACCGACAATGAACAAGTCGGATGGCGTCTGAGGCGTGTCAGAAGCTGGGCGGCAGCGCGATGCCGACTTGTGAATTGTGAATCGCCTGTCGCCTGTTGTGTATTTTCTTTGTGTATCCTCACCGGTCCGATGACGGGCGACGACGCGATTGCGGAGGTGAAGGCGAGGGTTGCGGGGCTCATCGCGCCCATCGACGGCGGGGTCGGTGAAGACCTGTCTTATGACGAAGCGTTCGAGGCCGTGAAGGCGGAGATCGACAAGTCGAGCCAGATCGACGGCGGCACCACCGACTGGAAGAACGTCGAGGACCTGACGAGCGATCTGCTCACGAACCGCACGAAAGACTTCAGGCTCGCGCTCTACTGGGCGGTCGCTCGGCTGCAGCGGGATGGCTTCACCGGGCTCTTCGAAGGCATCGTCGTGATGAACGAGCTCGACAACGCGTTCTGGGAGCCCATGTACCCGGCGCTCCGCCGGCCGCGCGCACGCGGCAACCTGCTCGGGTGGTTCACCGAGCTCGCCACGCCCGTCGTGCAGGGCGCCAACCCCACGCCGCAGCAGCGCGCGACCGTAGAGGGGCTGGGCAAGGCGTTCCCCGAGTTCGATTCGTTCCTCTCGGAGAAGCTCGGCGAGGCGTGCCCGCCGATGATGGGCCTCGCGGAGGTCATCCGGAGCTTGGTCCGGCGAGCACCCATCCCCGTCGAAGAAAAGGCGCCCGCGTCGGTCCCGCCACGCTCGATGCGATCGCCCGCGTCGATGCCGCCGGATGCGATGGCGGCGACGCCGGCCGACGGGTCGCCGGCGGCGGGCGGCGGGTTCTCCGTCACGATCGTGGACGTCGACAGCGCGTACCTCGCGCTCGCTCAGGTCAAGACCGTGATCGCCACCGCGTGCGACGCCCTCTTCGCTTCGAACGCCACCAGCGTCGACGGCTACCGGCTCGGGTTGCAGGCGGCGTGGATCATGATCGGCGGCGACCCCGAGAACGACGGCAGCAAGACGAAGATCAGCGGCCCGAGCGACCAATGGCGCCAGACGATCGGCGCGCTCGTCACGGCGTCCGACTGGAACGGCGTCATCAACAACGCGTGGACCGCGATTCAAGAGAACCCCTACTGGCTCGACGCTCCTCGCGCGCTCGCTCGGGCGTTGGGCTCGATCAGCCCTCCGCAGCCGGCAGCGCAGAAGGTCGTCGAGACCGAGGTCGCGGCCGTGCTCGCGCGCGCGCCCAACCTGGCCGCCCTCGCGTTCTCCGACGGTACGCCGCTCGCCGACGACGACACGAGGGCGTGGATCTCCGGGCTCGGGTCGGGCGGTGGCGGGCCGGTCAAGGCCGCGTCGCCCGTCGACAAGGCGGCGGCCGACGCCAACAAGCTCGCGGTCGACGGCAACCTCCCCGCCGCGCTGGCGGTGCTCTCGAAGGCGACCCAGACGACCTCGCCCGTCGACCGGTTCCGCGCCCGGCTCGAAATCGCGAAGCTCGCGATTCAGCAGCAGCTCTACGAGATGGCCAAGGCCCAGCTCGAGACGCTGGAGCGGAGCGCCGAGGAGCACCAGCTGGCCTCTTGGGATCCAGCCCTCTGCGCCGACCTCCTGGCGCACCTGTACAAGGTGCGCCGGGTCTTTGCCCAGAGCGGCTCGATGGACGATCCGGACATCGGCAAGAAGCTCGCCCAGTCGTTCCAGCGCCTCTGCGAGCTGGACGCTGCCCGGGCGTTCCAGGTCATGTCGGAGGGCTGAGCCCCCAGATTTCACGACCGAGGGGTGCGAAATGACTCTTCTACCCCCCTCGTGCTTTCCGTATCTTAGCGATTCGCTAGAGGGCATCGAAAGGAGCCGCATCGATGAAAGAAGGAAGTGTCGCGCCGAAGGAGCGTGTCAACATCACGTACAAGCCGGCCATCGGCGACGCCAAAGAAGAGGTCGAGCTCCCGCTCAAGATGCTCATGCTCGGCGACTACACGATGCGCTCCGACCCGCGCCCGCTCGAGGACCGGAAGCCGATCAGCATCGACAAGGACAACTTCCAAAAGGTGTTGTCCGAGCAGAAGCTGAACGTGAACTTCAGCGTGAAGAACACGCTGTCCGAGAACCCGGACGACGAGCTCAACGTGAACCTCAAGTTCCGTCGTCTCTCGGACATGGACCCCGAGGCGGTCGCGAACCAGGTCCCCGAGCTGAAGAAGCTCCTCGACCTGCGGTCTGCGCTCACCGCGTTGAAGGGCCCGCTCGGCAACGAGAAGGCGTTCCGCAACAAGATCCAGCAGATCTTGGGCGACCCGAGTCAACGCAACAAGCTCATCAACGAGCTCGGACTCTCGAAGGAAGGGGAGTGATCGATGGCCTCTGAAACCCAGGCACAGGGCGGCGCGCAAGCGCAGTCGCTCGAAGGCGCCTCGCTCCTCGACGAGATCCTCTCCGAGACCAAGATGGCCCCCGGCAACGAGGGCTACGAGGTCGCGCGCAAGGGCGTGCAGGCGCTCATCGCCGAGCTGGTCACGCCCAAGCGCGAGGGCGAGAAGGTCGACAAGGCCTTCGTCGACGCGCTCATCGCCGAGATCGACCAAAAGCTCTCGCGGCAGCTCGACGAGATCCTCCACCACCCGCAGTTCCAGAAGCTCGAGTCGTCGTGGCGCGGTCTCAAGTTCCTCGTCGACCGCACCGACTTCCGCGAGAACATCAAGGTCGAGATCGTCAACTGCTCGAAAGAGGACCTGCTCGCCGACTTCGAGGACGCGCCCGAGGTGCCCAAGAGCGGCCTCTACAAGCTCGTCTACTCGGCCGAGTACGGCCAGTTCGGTGGTCGCCCCTACGGCGCCATCGTCTCGAACTACGAGTTCGGCCCCGGCCCGCAAGACATCCTGCTCCTGCAGAAGTGCGCGTCGGTCGCGGCCATGTCGCACGCGCCGTTCCTGGCTGCGGCCGGCCCCCAGTTCTTCGGCTTGAAGGACTACCTGGGCCTGCCCAACCTCAAAGACCTGCGCGCGATCTTCGAGGGCCCGCAGTACACGAAGTGGCAGAGCTTCCGCGAGACGGAGGATTCACGCTACGTCGGCCTGCTGATGCCGCGGTTCTTGCTGCGCCTGCCGTACGGCGCGGCGACGGTGCCGGTCAAGGCGTTCAACTACGAAGAAGACGTCGTCGGCAAGCACGACTCGTACTGCTGGGGCAACGCGACGTACGCGCTCGCCTCGCGCATCGCCGACAGCTTCGCCAAGTACCGCTGGTGCCCGAACATCATCGGCCCGCAGGCCGGTGGTAGCGTCGAGAACCTGCCGCTCCACCAGTACGAGGCGATGGGCGAGATCCAAACCAAGATCCCGACCGAGATCCTCCTCACCGAGCGTCGCGAGTACGAGCTCAGCGAAGAGGGCTTCATCGGCCTCACCTACCGCAAAGACTCGGACAACGCGTGCTTCTTCTCCGCCAACTCGGTGCAGAAGCCCAAGTACTTCGGCCAGAGCGAAGAGGGCCGCGCTGCCGAGATGAACTACCGCCTCGGCACGCAGCTGCCCTACATGTTCATCATGTGCCGCATCGCGCACTACTTGAAGGTGCTGCAGCGCGAGCAGATCGGTACGTGGAAAGAGCGCATCGATCTCGAGAACGAGCTCAACGACTGGATCAACCAGTACGTCGTCGATCAAGACTCGGTCAGCCCGGTCGTGCGCAGCAAGCGCCCGCTCCGCAAGGCGCAGATCATCGTGACCGAGGTCGAGGGCAACGCCGGCTGGTACAAGGTCGACATGAAGGTGCGCCCGCACTTCAAGTACATGGGCGCGTTCTTCACGCTCAGCCTCGTCGGCAAGCTCGACAAGGAGTGACCGGATCGTGAGCCAGGCACCGTCGCACCGCTGGTGATGACGGTGCCGCTGGTTCACCCCCCTAACCCCCCTCAACTCTGGTGAGGGGGGCTTTTCTTTGGTGGCGAGCCCGCGCGAGTCAGAGCAGGTGGCGCGCCTTGATCTCGAGGTACTTGTTGAGCAGCGCGGGCGTCAGATCGGTCGGGGCGCAGTCGAGCACCAGGGCGCCACGCCGCTTGACGTCGCGGAGCAGGCGGTCGCGGAAGCTCACCAGCTCGGCGCCGGCAGCGCGCAGGTACGGCCCTTGATCGTCCCATGGCGCGCTGTCGTCGGCGGCCCCCGCCGCGAGAGCCTCGACCTCGACGTCGCGAAACGGCACGAGCAGCGGCAGGTGTCGCGGCAAGAGGCCGCGCAACAGCCGGATGAGCTCGGCGGCCGCGACATCATCGACGAGCTGGGTGAATAGGACGATGAGGGTGCGCTTCTTCACGCGTACGCCGACGTGCTCGACGGCGGCGGCGTAGCTGGTCTCGGTCAGCTCGGGCTGCAGGTGGTACGCCGCCTGGACGACGCGGGCCGCCGCCTTGGCGCCCCCGGCCGGCGGCGCGAAGCTCTGGACCCCCTCGCTGAACGCCAAGAGGCCCACGTGATCGCCCGCGCGCGACGCGACGTGAGAGAGCATGAGGGTCGCGTTGAGGGCGTGGTCGAACAGCGACAGCCCGTTGACCTCGGCGGTCATCAGGCGGCCAGCGTCCAGCAAGAACAGGATGTTCTGGTTGCGCTCGAGCTGGTACTCGCGCGCGATGATGCGCGAGTGCTTGGCCGTCGCTTTCCAGTCGATGCTGCGAAACTCGTCCTCGCGCCGGTAGTCGCGGAGCCGCTCGAACTCCGGAGAGGTCGCGGTCGCGCATCGCCGAGAGCTCGTAGGCGCGGACCGCCTGGATGTCGGGGTACACCTTGACCGGCGACGCGGCGGGCAGGCGCAGCTGCCGTATCCACAGACCGAGCGGTGACGAGTAGCGGACGAAGTGGTCGCCGAGCTCGTAGGCGCCCCGGCGTTGGGGGGAGACGCGGTACTTCACCTGCGCTCGCCCCCCCGCGGGCAGCTCGGCGATCGCCGGTAGACCGTCACCGACGGCGTCGGCGAACAGATCTTGCGCGACCTGGACGGCGAGGCGGCGGCGCGCGCGCGACTTCACCTCGAGGGTGACGGTGTTGGGCTTGCCCACCGACATGACGTTCGGCGACCGGCGCTCCACGCTCACGAGCGGCTTGTAGGCGACGAGGGCGTCGAGGCCTGCGAGCAGCGCGATGACGCCATCGACGGCGAGCGTCGGCCAGAGCAGCGAGCGATCGAACAGCGTCCCGAGCGACAGCAGCACGGGCCCGACGGCGAGCAAGACGAGGGCGCGCGACGGGAGCAGCATCGTCGTTCAGGCCGCCGTCCGGGGGACCTTGGCCTCGCGCAAGATCTCCTCCACGCAGTCGTCGGTGGAGATGCCTTCGATCTCGGCGTCGGGGTGGAGGATGATGCGGTGGCGGAGCACGGCAGGGGCGAGGGCCTTGACGTCGTCGGGGGTCACGAAGTCGCGCCCCTCGCTCGCCGCTTGCGCTCGCGCCGCCGAGAGGAGCCCGATCGAGCCGCGCGGCGACGCGCCGAGGTACACCGAGCGATGTGAGCGGCTCTTGCTCACGATGTCGGCGATGTACTCGAGCAAGCCGTCGTCGACGCGCACCGCATAGAGGGCGTTTTTCATCGCCAGGATGTCTTCGGCCGATGCGGCGCGGGTCAGGTGCATGGTCTCGAGGTGGGCAGGCTGAAAGCCCTGCGCGTGGTGCCGCAGGATCACCCTCTCGACCGCTGCCGGTGGGTGCTTGACGTGGAGCTTCATCAGGAAGCGATCGAGCTGGGCCTCGGGGAGCGGGTAGGTGCCCTGTGACTCGATGGGGTTCTGGGTCGCGATGACGAAGAAGGGCTGGGGGAGAGGGCGCGTCGTGCCGTCGGTCGTCACGGCGAGGTCTTGCATGGCCTCGAGCAGCGCGGACTGCGTCTTGGCCGGCGCGCGGTTGATCTCGTC
>CALKVR010001096.1 GCA_938004815.1 uncultured Polyangiaceae bacterium
GTAAGTTCGACAACTCGAGCTACAAGGTCTCCGCCGGTCTGCACGGCGTCGGCGTCAGCGCCGTCAACGCCGTCAGCGAGTCGCTCAAGCTCGAGATTCGTCGCGAGGGCAAGCTCTGGGTCCAAGAGTACGCGCGCGGCGTGCCCAGGGGGCCGCTCGCAGCCAAGGGCGACGCCAGCAGCACGGGCACGCGCGTCCGCTTCAAGCCCGACCCGGCGATCTTCTCGCAGACCGAGTTCAGCTTCGAGACGCTCGCGAGCCGCCTGCGTGAGCTGGCATTCCTCAACGCTGGGCTCATCATCGAGCTCGTCGACGAGCGCGGCGAGGGCAAGCACGAGCGCTACGAGTTCAAGGGCGGCATCAAAGAGTTCGTCGCCCTGCTCAACAAAGCGAAAGAGCCGCTCCACGACGAGGTCATCTCGTTTCAGGCCGCGGGCGACGGCGGGCCCGAGGGCAAGCAGCTCGTTCAGCCCGTCCAGGTCGAGCTCGCGCTGCAGTGGAACGCGTCGTACACCGAGGCGATCTACCCCTACACGAACAACGTCCACAACAAGGACGGCGGCACCCACCTGACCGGCCTCAAGGCCGCGCTCACCAAGACGATCAACAGCTACGGCTCGGGCCACAACCTCTTCAAGGAGCTCAAGCAGGGCCTCCAGGGTGAAGACGCGCGCGAGGGGCTGACGTGCATCATCAGCGTCAAGCACCCCGATCCGAGCTTCGACTCGCAGACCAAGTCCAAGCTGGTCTCGAGCGAGGTGAAGGGCATCGTCGAGACGATCGTCGCGCAGAAGCTCGGCGAGTTCTTCGAAGAGAACCCCCATACCGCGAAGAAGATCATCGAGAAGGCCGTCATCGCGGCCAAGGCGCGTGAGGCCGCGCGCAAGGCACGCGAGGTCATCCGCAAGGGGACGATGGACGTCACGTCGCTCTCCGGCAAGCTGGCCGACTGCCAGTCCAAGGACCCGGCGCAGAGCGAGCTCTACATCGTCGAGGGCGAGAGCGCCGGGGGCAGCGCCAAGATGGGGCGCGATCGGCACTTCCAGGCCATCCTCCCGCTGAAGGGCAAGATCTTGAACGTCGAGCGAGCGCGCCTCGACAAGATGCTCTCGTCGGCCGAGATCGGCACCCTCATCACCGCGCTCGGGTGCGGCATCTCCGACAACGGCACGTTCGAGATCGACAAGATCCGCTACCACCGCGTCATCCTGATGACCGACGCCGACGTCGACGGCTCGCACATCCGGACGCTGCTGCTCACCTTCTTCTACCGGCAGATGCCAGAGGTGATCGAGAAGGGCTTCCTCTACATCGCGCAGCCGCCGCTCTACCGCGTTCGCAAGGGCAAAAAAGACCTCTACATGAAGGATCAGGCCGCGCTCGACGAGTACCTGATCCACAACGCGACCGACGGCCTCGAGATCCTGTCGGCCAAGGGTGCGGGGGTCTCGGGGCAGCCGCTCTACCGCCTCGCGCAGCGGCTCAAGCGGTTCAAGAGCGTGCTCGCGCACGTCGACAAGCGCTGCGATGCGCGCATCGCCGCCGCCGTCATTCGCGCGACGGGCCTCAACGCCGACGGCCTGCGTCGCAAGAAAGACATCGAAGACGCGGCGGCCGCGCTGCGCCCGTACATGCAGTCGCGCTACCCCGATCTGTTCCCTCTCACGATCGAGGTCGGCTGGGACACCGCCGAGGGCGCCGGCTACCTCGAGGTCCGGCCTCGCGCCGGGGCCAGCATGCGCCCGGCCCGCATCGACCTCGCGCTCGTGCAGAGCGACGAGTACACCGAGGCCTGGAACATCGATCAAGACCTGCGCTCGATCGGTGCGCCGCCCTACAAGGCCAAGACCGACCGCGGCGAAGAAGACATCGCCGACGGCGAAGCGCTGGCCGAGTACCTCGACGAGCGCGGCAAAAAGGGCCTCACCGTCAGCCGCTACAAGGGCCTAGGCGAGATGAACGCCGAGGAGCTCTGGGAGACGACGATGAACCCGGATGCGCGCACGCTGCTCCAGGCGCGCATCGACGACGCCGTCTCGACCGACACGCTCTTCACCATCCTGATGGGCGACCAGGTCGAGCCGCGCCGTGCCTTCATCGAAGAGAACGCGCTCCAGGTAAAGAACCTCGACATTTAGTCCGATTTCATTGCAGTCAAGGGGCTTGCCGGCGCTTGGCACGGTCTTAGCTTCTCGTCTGCCATGAGAATCGAAAGAATGACGACGAAGGCGCAGGAGGCTCTCCGTGGCGCCGCGACGATGGCGAGCCGCAACGGCTCCCCCGAGCTCGTCCCCGAGCACATTCTCTTCGAGCTCCTCAACCAGGAGGGCGGCATCGTCGCGCCGGTCGTCAGCAAAGCCGGCGCGAGCCCGCAAGCCCTGCAGACGGCGCTCGAGGCGAAGCTGCGGTCGCTGCCGCGCGTGTCGGGCGGCGCCGAGCCTGGGCTCGGGCGGCGCGCCCTGATGCTCGTACAAAAGGCCGAGGACGAGAGCAAGGCGCTCAAGGACGACTACGTCTCCACCGAGCACCTCTTGCTCGCGGCGGCGCGCCACGACCGCGACCTGATGGCGCTGCTCGAAAAGGCGGGTCTCACGTACGACAAGATCCTCCAGGCGTTGACGCAGGTCCGCGGCGCTCAGCGCGTCACCGACAAGGACCCGGAGGGGAAATTCCAGGCCCTCGACAAGTACACCCGCAACCTCACCGAGCTCGCGAAGCGCGGAAAGATCGACCCCGTCATCGGCCGCGATGAAGAGATTCGCCGCGTCATGCAGGTGCTCTCGCGCCGAACCAAGAACAACCCCGTCCTCATCGGCGAGCCCGGCGTCGGCAAGACCGCGATCGTCGAAGGGATCGCGCAGCGCATCGTCCGCGGTGACGTCCCCGAGAGCCTGAAAGAGAAAGACCTGCGCGCGCTCGACCTAGCGTCGATGGTCGCGGGCTCGAAGTTCCGCGGTGAGTTCGAGGACAAGCTCAAGGCCGTGCTCAAAGAGATCGAGGCCGCCGAGGGGCGGATCATCCTCTTCATCGACGAGCTCCACACCCTCGTCGGCGCCGGCGCCGCCGAGGGCGCGATGGACGCCGCCAACATGCTCAAGCCGGCGCTCGCGCGCGGCGAGCTCCGGTGCATCGGCGCCACGACGCTCGACGAGTACCGCAAGCACATCGAGAAAGACGCTGCGCTCGAGCGACGGTTCCAGCAGGTCCTGGTCGGCGAACCCTCGGTCGAAGACACCATCGCCATCCTCCGCGGCTTGAAGGAGCGATACGAGACCCACCACGGGATTCGCATCCAGGGCGCGGCCCTCATCGCCGCCGCTACGCTGTCGAGCCGCTACATCACCGAGCGCTTCCTGCCCGACAAGGCGATTGACCTCGTCGACGAAGCGGCCTCGCGCATCCGCATGGAGATCGACAGCTTGCCGACGCCGATCGACCAGGTCGAGCGCGAGCTCCTCAAGCTCCAGATGGAGGAGCAGGCGCTCAAGCGCGAGAGCGACAAGGCGTCCAAGACCCGCATCGAAGAGGCGCGGCGCGAGATCAGCGAGAAGCAAGAGCAGCGCGACGCGATGCGCGCGCAGTGGCTCGCCGAGAAAGAGGTCATCGCCGAGCTCCGCGGCATCCCCCCCAAGATCGAAGAGCTGCGCCTCGAGAGCGAGACGGCCAAGCGCCGGGGTGATCTCGGCAAGGCGGCCGAGATCGAGTACGGGCAGATCCCGGCGGTCGAGCGCCAGCGCGAGGCGCTCCGCGCCCGCCTCGGTGAGGTGCAGAAGACACAGGCCTACCTGAAAGAGGAGGTCACCGACGAGGACATCGCGCAGGTCATCTCTCGGTGGACGGGTATCCCCGTCAGCAAGATGCTCGAGAGCGAGATGCAAAAGCTCCTGCACCTCGAGGCGGACTTGCGCCAGCGCGTCGTCGGCCAAGAAGAGGCTCTTCAGGCGATCGGCAACGCCATCCGGCGCTCGCGCGCCGGCCTCGGCGACGATCGCCGGCCGATCGGCTCTTTCGCGTTCCTCGGGCCCACCGGCGTCGGCAAGACCGAGCTCGCCAAGGCGCTCGCCGAGCGGCTCTTCAACGACGAGCGCGCGATGGTGCGCATCGACATGAGCGAGTACGGCGAGCGCCACGCGGTCGCGCGGCTGATCGGCGCACCGCCGGGCTACGTCGGCTACGAAGAGGGAGGCCAGCTCACCGAGCCCGTCCGCCGGCGGCCCTACAGCGTGATCCTCTTCGACGAGATCGAAAAGGCGCACCCCGACGTGTGGAACACGCTGCTCCAGGTGCTCGATGACGGCCGCCTCACCGACGGCCAGGGTCGGACCGTCGACTTCAAGAACACCGTCCTCATTTTGACGTCGAACGTCGGCTCGGCGCAGGCCGCCGCCATCGAAGAAGATCGCGGCAAGACCGACGAAGAAAAGGCGTCGCTGGTCAAGGCGGCGGTGCTGAACGAGGTTCGCCAGGCGTTTCGGCCCGAGTTCCTCAACCGTCTCGACGAGATCGTGGTGT